>JBILLY010000470.1:0-4442 GCA_044375835.1 Opitutaceae bacterium | reverse complement strand
GCGTCAGGCCCATTTGCCCCTGCCCGACCCGTCACGTCCGCACCGGGCCCCATCTCGGAGTTTTCCCGAGGTCGCGGCGGTATCCACTCGGCCCACCCACCCACCCCGCCGCGCCCCCGGTATCAATTCCTCGACAAGCACGTCCGCTTCGACTCCACGTCATCCGCTTCCTTCGCTTCCCACCCTTTTTCGCCGACCGACCCGCCGCGCCATGACCGATACGCTCGCCTCCACCATCCGCGTCGTCCTCGTCGACGACAGCAAACTGGTCCGCCGCGGCCTCTGCGCCGTCCTCTCCGCCGAGACCGACCCCGCGATCGAAGTCGTCGGCGAAGCCGGCTCCGTCGCCGATGCGGTCGCCGTCTGCCGCGAGCAGAAGCCCGACATCGTCATCCTCGATATCCGCCTGCCCGACGGCACCGGCTTCGACGCCTCCCGCCGCATCGTCGAGGAACTCCCCGAGACCCGCTTCCTCGTCCTCACCTCGCACTCCAACGACAACTACGTCTACGAGGCCGTCACCTCCGGCGTGCAGGGCTACCTCATGAAGGAGGTCGACCCCGCCGGCCTCATCCACGCGCTGCGCGAGATCGCCGCCGGCCGCTCGTCCCTCGACCCGGATATCACCTCGCGCGTCCTCCGCCTCCTCCGCGGCCCCGTCAAAAACGAATCCGGCCCGGATCTCTCCATCCTCTCCCATCAGGAGCGCCGCGTGCTCGAACTCGTCGCGCAAGGCCTCACCAACAAGCAGGTCGCCGAGCAACTCGGCCTCAGCCGCAACACGGTGAAGAATTACCTGATGAACGTCTTCGAGAAGCTGCAGATCAAACGCCGCTCCCAGGCCGCCGTCCTGTTCGTGCAGCACAACCAGCCGCGCGACCGCGATCCCGGCGCCTGAGCCGCTCGTCTGCCCCGCGCCCCGCTCGCCGCCCCGCCGTCCCCGTTCGGTCCCACCGGTCGGCAATACCTCCGACCGACTCCCGCCGCTAGGCCCACAACAGCCTGCATCGGCCGGCCCATAAAACGGGCCTGTCCGCCTCTAACGGCCCCGTCGCCGCTCGGCTAGACTGGCGGCGATGTTTTGCTCGCCCCGCCCCCGCCGCGCCCGTCGTCCGCTCGGCGCGCCCGTCGGCACCCGCTCCCGCGCCGCCGGCTTCACCATCTTCGAGGTCGCCGTCGCCGGCGCCGTCATGGCCCTCGGCATCGCCACCTCGATCCTCGCGCTGCAGAGCAGCTTCAGGACGATCGACGTCGCCCGCGACACCACCCTCGCCTCCCAGATTCTGCAGAGCGAGATGGAGCGCCTCCGCCTCATGGCGTGGAACAACACCGCCACCACGGCCGTGGACAGCATCTGCGAGCTGCCCGCGAAAGAGGAGGTCAGCCTCGCGTCCATGTTCACCTCGAGCGCCGCCGTCGCCGCCCGCTTCCGCGTCGTGCGCACCGTCGAAGTCGATTCCACCCGCCCGACCGACGTCCGCTACATCACGATCTACGTCCAGTGGCGCACCTCCGACGGGCGCACCCAGCAGCGCTCCTTCCGCTCCATGTATGCCAAGAACGGCCTGTATGACTACTACTACACCCTCGCGCACTGAGTCATCCGCGTCCGCCCCGGCCGCGCCGCGCCGCCGTCCCGCGCGCCGCCCCCGCTCCGGCTTCACCCTCGTCGAGGTCATCATCGGGGCGACCCTCGGCACCCTCATCCTCGCCGGCGTGCTCACCACGTTCCTGTTCCTCGGCCGCAGCGGCATGAACGTCCAAAACTACAACGACATGGAGTCCCAGGCCCGCAAGGCCCTCGAACTCTTCGCCGAAGACGTCCGCCAAGCCAGCGCCATCACCTGGAACGACGCCGCCACCGTCACCCTCACCGTCAACTCCTCCTCCGTCATCTACACCTACGTCTCCTCCGCCAACGCCTTCCATCGCCGCGACGCCGCCGGCACCCGCGCCCTCGTGACCGGCGTCACCACCTTCACCTTCAAGGCCTACACCATCACCGGCGCCGAGATCACCGACTTCGGCACCTCCACCGCCCGCACCGCCGCCTCGAAAAACACGAAGCAACTCCAGCTCACCCTCGAGGCCGCCCGCGCCCGCACCACCCTCGCCACCGCGACCAACACCGTGCTCTCCGCCCGGTTCATTCTGCGCAACAAGGTCATCACCGCCTGACCCCGCCCCGCCATGCGCTCCCCCGCCCTCCGCCTCCGCCGTCGCCGCGGCTCCCTGCTCATCACCGCCCTCCTCCTCGCCGCCGTCATCGGCATCTCCCTCGCCGGCTACCTCCAGCTCGGCCGCACCAGCCTCACCATCTCCAACCGCGCCCTCTACCACAACGCCGCCATCAACCTCGCCGAAAACGGGCTCGTGGTGGCCATGTATTCCATCAACAAGGCCATCGCCGACTCCGCCTACACCTGGACTTCGTGGTCCAACGACGGCACCGGCGCCGCCTCCAACGCCTGGCGCGAGTGGACCGGCACCACCTTCGACCAGAACTCCACCGGGGCCGTCCGCGTCTACGTCTACAACTACAAGGGCTCCGTCGCCCCCAAGATCGTCGCCCGCGCCGCCATCACCCTCGGCGGCGCCGCCTCCGCTCCCGTCGAGAAGTGGATCGAGGTCACCCTCCGCAAAACCTCGAAATTCTCCAACGGCCTCGTCGCCAAAAACTCCATCGTCTTCAACGGCACCAACACCTCCGTCGACAGCTGGAACTCCGACCCCGACAAAAACCCCGCCACCGCCGCCGTCCCCTACTCCGCCGGCGTCCGCCGCGACAACGGCTCCGTCGGCTCCATCTCCGTCGGCGTCGACGCCGTCATGGTCAAGCAGGCCGACATCTGGGGCTTCGTCGCCACCGGCGGCATGGACCCCACCGCCACCGTCGGCGCCGGCGGCTCCATCCTCGGCTCCGGCTCCGTCTACGACGCCGCCACCTGGACCGCCGCCAACGTCGACCCCGCCCGCGTCTCCACCGATTTCTCCGCCTCCTTCGATCCCGTCGCCGCCCCCGCCAAGGCCTACATCGCCATCGGCACCATCAACAACAACACCGTCCTCCCCCGCCCCGCCGATGTCGCCGCCGCCCTCGCCGACGCCGACGGCAACTACTACTACAGCTCCTCCGCCGTCGACCTCACCAACGAGTATCTCCGCGTCACCGGCAAGGTCGTCCTCAAACTCACCACCACCGGCACCGCCATCGACGTCGGCGGCGGCTCGGGCGAAATCACCGTCGCCACCGGCGCCAGCCTCGCCGTCTACGCCGAGGGCGACATCAAGATCGCCGGCCAGGGCGTCGCCAACGGCTCCGACGCCAACGGCGACGGCACCGTCTCCAACGCCGAGGCGGCCCAACCCGTGAATTTCCAGATCTGGGGCACCAAGACCGTCGGCGCCCAGGACATCAAGATCGCCGGCAAAGGCACCCTCAGCGGCATCGTCTACGCCCCCCAGGGCAACGTCACCATCAACGGCAACGGCCACGTCTCCGGCTCCGTCGTCGCCAACAACATCACCCTCACCGGCAACGCCGCCTTCCACTACGACGAATCCCTCGGCGACTTCGGCGGCGGCAACCCCTTCCGCATCGCCAAGTGGAAGGAGCTCACGACCGCCGCCGACCGCGCCGCCTACGCCTCCGTGATCAACTGGTGACCGCCGCCATGTCCGTCGTATCCGATCTTTCGACACACCGTCCGCCCCGCCGCCCCGAGCCCTTCCGGTTTGCACCAATCGTAGGGGCGCAGCTCGCCTGCGCCCAAGCGCACCCGCGGGCGCCTTCCCCGCCCAAACCCGCAAGCCGCCGCCGCCCGCGCGCCGCCTTCACCATCGTCGAGGTCATGATCGCCGCCGGCGTCATGGCCCTGGTCCTCGCCTCCGCCGTGACCACCATGCAGAGCGCGTTCATGGCCCTCGACGCCGCCCGCAACGTCACCTCCGCCGGCCAGATCATGCAGAGCGAACTCGAGAAGATGCGCCTCAAAGACTGGTCCGTCGTCAACGCCTACGCCGCCGGCCCGACCGCCGTCACCATCGACTCCTCCTTCACCTCCAACCCCGCCATCGGCACCCGCTTCGCCCTCACCCGCACCGTCGCCGACGTCCACACCGACATGAAGTCCATCACGCTGACCATCGCGTGGAAATCCTACGACGGCCGCCCCTATTCCCGCTCCTACCAGACCTACTACGGCCGCAACGGCCTCTATGACTACTTCTACAACTCCAACTGACCCCCGTCGCCCGGCCCGTCCCAGTCGTCGCTCGTCCCACGTCCCACCTCCCACGTCACACGGTGCAGTTTCAGGACATAGGTAACACCGCTTGTTCAGGACATAGGTGACACCCTAGCCAAGGGGATGCCTTGGCAGACCACCTCCATGAACGACGTCAAAAAAGAGTTTGTGCTGAAGGCCCTGACTGACGGGCAG
>JBILLY010000799.1:0-3034 GCA_044375835.1 Opitutaceae bacterium | reverse complement strand
ACTGCGAACACTCCGACCGCGCGCCCGACGCCCTCCGCTTCACCGGCCGCGGCGACCTCTTCCGCACCGAGGCCTTCAAATCCGGCGACTTCGAGATTCAGGACCTCGCCTCCCAACTCGTCGGCCACGCCTGCGCGCCGCAGCCCGGCCAAACCTGGTGGGACGCCTGCGCCGGCGAAGGCGGCAAGACGCTCCACCTCGCCGACCTCATGGCCAACAAGGGCCTCGTCTGGGCCACCGACCGCCACGACAAACGCCTCGAGACCCTCAAACGCCGCTTCGCCCGCGCCAAACTCTTCAACTACCGCACCGCCCTCTGGGACGGCTCCGCCAAGCTCCCCACCAAGACCAAATTCGACGGCATCTTGGTCGACGCCCCCTGCAGCGGCGTCGGCACCTGGCAGCGCAATCCGCAGGCCCGCTGGACCGCCACGCCCAACGACGTGAGCGAACTCGCCGTCACGCAGCGCGCGCTGCTCGACCACGTCGCCGGCTCCCTCAAACCCGGCGGCCGCCTCGTCTACGCCGTCTGCACGGTCACCGCCGCCGAGACCTCCGCCGTCGCCGACGCCTTCACCGCCGCCCACCCGGAGTTCGCGCCGGCCGATGTGCTCACGTCCTCCGCGACGCCGCCGTCGCCGCAACTCCTCCTCTGGCCCCACGAGCTCAACGCCAACGGCATGTTCATCGCCGCGTGGACCCGCAAAAAATAACCTCCGACACCGTTCGCGACGACTTCAACGACCTCGTCGCCGTCCTGCACTATACCAAGGCCGCGCATGAGCTCGGCCTGTGGGCTTCCGAGCGCAAACTGATCGAGCGCTTTTTCCCGGATCCGCGCGCCCCGTTGCTCGAAGCCGGCTGCGGCGCCGGCCGCGTCACGCTCGGTCTCTGGCAACTCGGCTACCGCCGGCTCACCGCCTTTGATTTCGCCGCCGAGCTCGTCGACCAGGCCATCAGCCTCGCCGCCGAGCGCCGCGCCGAGGCGATCACCTTCTTTGTCGCCGACGCCACCCGCCTCGC
Source organism: Opitutaceae bacterium (assembly GCA_044375835.1). Lineage (GTDB taxonomy): Bacteria > Verrucomicrobiota > Verrucomicrobiia > Opitutales > Opitutaceae > ER46. Next base: position 2,011 of record JBILLY010000799.1, on the reverse strand, counting down.
CGCCACCGCGCCCGACCTGCGTCCGCCCTACGCCGGCGCGCTCTTCATGTTCAACGGCCTGATGCAGATCCCCGGCCGCGAGCGCCGCCGCGCCGCCCTCCGCGAACTGCACGCCGTCACCGCGCCCGACGCGCCGCTGCTCTTCACCACGCACGACCGCGACAGCTCGCCCGTTGAGCGCGCCCTCTGGCGCCTCGAGGCCCTGCGCTGGACCAAGGGCACGCAGGACCCGCGCCTCGTCGAATTCGGCGACCGCTACTTCGACGAACCCGGCACCGGCCGCACGTTCATGCACCTGCCCGACCGCCGCGAAATCCTCGAAGACCTCGCCGCCACCGGCTGGCGCCACGCCTTCGACGCCATGCGCGCCGAAGTCGCCCGCGAAAACCACGCCGTGCGCGACTTCTCCGACGACTGCCGCTTCTGGGCCGCCCACCGCGCCTGAGCGCCCTGGAATCCGCTCCCCTCGAAAGTGTGGCGCCTCAACAAAACCGCCGCCCCGCGATCAGTCCCTCAAATTTCAGCTCTCAGCTCTCAGCTCTCGGCTCTGAGCTCTCGGCTCTGAGCCCTAAGCTCCAAACTCACAGCTTCCCCCTGCCTCGCGATCATTCCTTCAACTTTCACCTTTCAACTTTCACCTTTCCCCGTCGCCCCCTACGGCCGCTCCATCTCGAACCGCTCCGTCGTCCGCACATACCCGTCGCCGCCCAGCCGCGCGATGAGATCGAGTTTGCCCGGGTCCGGCTTGCCGTCCGCGCCGAGCACCGCGTCGGCCACGTGCGCGACCAGAATTTTCCCGAAGATCACGTTCGCCGCCAGCGGCCCTTCGCCGATGTGCACGATCCGGTCCAACGCGCACTCGAACGCCACCGGCGCCGCCGCCACCCGCGGCGGCCGCACCCGCTCGCTCGGCGCCGTCGCGATCCCGAATTTCTCAAACTCGCTCTCGCCGTAGGGCAGCATCGCCGCCGTCGCATTCATCTGCTCGCCCAGCGCAAACGACACCAGATTCACGACAAACTCCGGCACCGCCTCGATGTTGCGCACCGTGTCCTTCTTCGCGCCGTCGCGCGTGTTCACCGGCACAAACATCAGCATCGGCGGATTCGCCGTCACCCCTTGGAAAAACGAAAACGGCGCCAGGTTCGTCCGCCCGTCCGGCGCGATCGTCGAGACCCACGCGATCGGGCGCGGGGTGATGGTGGACGTCATCCACGCGTAGGCGTCGCGCGGCTTGAGGGCGGTGAAATCGAGGCGCATGGGTGTCGGTGCTTCGCGTGGGGCGGGGCGGACCGCCGCACCGCACCGCCACGCCGCGCCCGCACGCCGTCATTGTCAACCGCGCGCGCATCCCCTCAGCTGTCGCGCTTCCGGATGACGATCCCTTTTGGCACCACCCCCGACGGCCGCGCCGCCCGCCTCTTCACGCTGCAAAATCCCGACGGCTTTCGCGCCGATATCACCGATTTCGGCGGCAGCATCGTCCGGCTCTTCGCCCCCGACCGCACGGGCCGCCTCGCCGATGTCGTGCTCGGTTTCGACGACGTCGTCGGCTACGCCACCGTCTCGCCCTTTTTCGGCTGCATCGTCGGCCGCGTCGGCAACCGCATCGCCCGCGCCCGCTTCACCCTCGACGGCCGCACCTACGCGCTCGCCGCCAACAACGCCCCCGGCGGCATCCCGTGCTCGCTCCACGGCGGCGTCGAAGCCTTCCATCGCAAGGTCTGGGCCGCCGAGCTGCTCGCCACGTCCCCGTTCACCGACGGCCCCGCGCTCCGTCTCCGCCACCGCAGCCCCGACGGCGACGAGGGCTTCCCCGGCACTCTCGGCGTCGAGGTCGTCTACTCGCTCAGCCCCGACCGCGCCCTGCGTATCGACTATACGGCGACGACCGATCGCGCCACGCCCGTCGCCCTCACCAACCACAGCTACTTCAACCTCCGCGGCGAGGGCACCGGCGACATCCTCGGCCACGAGCTCGCCCTCTGCGCCGCCCGTTACACGCCCGTCG
>JBILLY010000469.1:0-4444 GCA_044375835.1 Opitutaceae bacterium | reverse complement strand
CCGCCGTGGGAGAGTTCGAGCAGGCCGCCGGGTAGCGTCTCGACCGTGAGACCGAGGCCGTAATCGAGCACGCGGCCGTCGTTGAGGCGCGACGGCGTTTGCAGCAGGCGCACGACCTCGGCCCACTCGCCGGCGGGAGCGGCGAAGCTCGCGGCCCATTTCAACTGGTCGCCCACGGTGGTGAGGAGGCCGCCGTTGCCGATGAGGTTGCTGTAGGGCAAATCGATCGCGTGGCCGCCGGCGCGCGGCGCGTAGCCGGTAGCGCGGCCGGGCACGACGGCGGTGAAGGGATCGCGCCAACGCGTGGCCGTCATGCCCAGCGGGCCGAAGAGTTCGGCGGCGCAGAAATCGGCGAAGGATTTGCCGGCGACGCGCGCCACGAGCGTCGGCACGAGCGCGTAGCTGCCGTTGCAATACAGATACTCGCTGCCGGGGACGAAGTTGGTGTCGCGCTGGCGGCTGAACACGCGCAGCACCTCGGCGGCGTCGTGTTCGGCCGAGTAGGACGGCCGGCCCATGAGATCGAAGAGGCCGTGGATGTCGCGGAGGCCGCTCGTGTGGTTGAGCAGCATGCGCACCGTGATGCGGCCGGCGAGGCGCTCGGAGAGTTCGGGCAGGTGCTTCCGGATCGGATCGTCGAGGGAGAGTTTGCCGCGCACGTGGAGCAGGGCGACGGCGGCGGCGGTGAATTGTTTCGCGACGGAGCCGGACTCGGTGACGGTGTCGGCGCGCAGCGGGATCGCGTGCTCGAGGTTGGCGAGACCGTAGCCGCGGGCGTGGATCGTCTCGCCGGCGAGGGCGACGCCCACGATCACGCCGGGGGCGTCGGGCTGGTCCCAGCGCGCGAAGAGTTGGTCGAGTTTGCGGGTGAGTTCCGGGGCGGGGGCGGCGCGCAGGATGGAGCCGAACAGGAAAACCGCCGCCGCGGCGGCCACGGTGAATCGGACGAAACGAACCGGGCGGGCGAAGGCGGGCAAAGACGACGGGAAGATCATGGCGGGACGCTCACCGCGCGATCGGAGCCGGGGCGGACCGGCGGCGCGGTGGCGGGCGCAGTCTTCCGTTCGCCGCGAGGCATGCAAGCGCGCAACCCCGGGGCGACCGGCCGCACTGAACGGACGGCGAGATGAACCAGTGAAATGGAATGGGGCCGGCGCGGGCAGTGGCGAAGGATCGGTCGACTCTGCACGACAGAGGAAATGAGCCTTCCCGGCCTGACGGGCGATTTAGCGTTTCCTGCGATTCATTAATTGAGCCTTGCGAGCGCGACGACTCGTCTCCCCGCCGCAAGCGGCAGTCAGTCTTCCACAAGGGCCAAGGCCTCCAGAAATCGGCTTCTGCCCGTCCCGAGCAGAATACTCTGCACGCGGCGCGATCGATGAACTGTCACTTTGTCGCCCCGGGTTTTGGCGGCATAAACAATCGCCGCCGCCTCATCATCCACCCGGAATTGCCCGCTTTCTCTTGATCCGCTTGCACCGTAAATTCTCGGGCACGAACGGCCTCAGCCGGAGATCGCTCCGTAATTTCGGCGAACTGCCGCATCGGGAGGAACTGGCAATCGGCTTCGTCACAGAGTTCGTCTGGCGGGTGCGCAAGGCATGATTTGAATACGCCGACCGACATCGCCCACCGCACGCCAAAGTCTAAACTCGGCCTCTCCTCCTTGTGCACCCTCCACCTCGGCTTGATCACCCGCGCGGTGGTCACGCTCGCCGGCTGCGTCAAATCCCTGCTCCCGAAAATTCCGCCTACGTCGGCGCATCGACAGGGCCGGGTCTCTCGCTCGAAATTTCGCAGGAAAGTCGCGCCGCCCAGCGCTGAGGACAGGGCACGCTCCCGAAGAAGCGCAGCGCCCCGGTGCAAGAATTCCAGAGCAACAACGTCGTCGGCGGCATTGGGCCGTTCAAGACCATCTTCGCCGTCTCGGCGCCGCCTCGCCAAGACGGTGCGGTATGGAAAAATGACCGTCGACGGCGTGGAACTCGTGCGGGCACCCTGGCATCGGGCTGAACCGCGCAGAGACAGAGTCACAGCCAGAGTCCTTTGCGAAGCTTGCCTCCGAGCCGCGCCCCGACACTTCGATTGCCTGCCGCCACCACCATTCGACGCGCTCTTGTATTCCCCGCGTCGCCCGCTCTCCCGATCTCCCCCTCTTTCCGTCGTCCGCATGAGGCCAGTAGTCCCCGTATTGCCGTCACGCTGCATCCGCGCCTCGCGCATCGTCGTGGCGGCGGCGATCTCGGCAATCAGCGCACGGGCCGACACGCTAGACTGGTTCAGCGCCGAGCTCCGGGCTGCGCGGTCGGAGTTGATACGTCGGCGGGAGGAATTCGCCGCGCTCGGCCCGTTTCCTGCCGGCCAAACCGCTCAGCAACTCGGCGCTCAGTTTCGCCAAGTGCAGACACCGCCGCCCGTGGCACCGTGGTTGCAGCTCGATCTCGGGCGGCGCGAGCAGCTTGATCGCGTTGTGCTCGTGCCCGCGCACGTCGACTACCGCACGGCCGGACCGCATGCCTACGGGTTTCCCCGGCGTTTCCGCGTCGATGTCTCCGATGATCCCGCCTTCGGCGTCTTCGACGCGCTGCTGGATTGCACCGCCGAGGACTTCGAGCCGCCTCGCACCGCGCCGGTGGTCATCAACGCCCAAGGGGTCAGCGCACGCTACCTGCGCGTAACCGTGACGCGCCTCGCGGAGGAGAACGGCTGGCACTCCTACGCGCTGGCCGAGATCATTGCGCTGCGCGGCAACACGAATGTCGCGCTCGGTGCCGTTGTCTCCGGCCCGGGTCTTGCCACCCTCACCCCGCGCTGGTCCCGCGACTACCTTGTCGACGGTCGCACTCCGCTCGGCCCGCCGATCCGCCGCGCTCCGCTCGCGGAGTTCGATGCCCTTTTCGCCGCGCCCGGACCCACCCATCCGCTCGGTTGGATGTCCGTCGATCTTGGCGCGAGTCTCCCGATCGACGAAGTGAGGCTGCACCCGCTCCATTCGTGGCAGGGCGCCGATGTGCCTGGCTTTCGGTTCCCGCTGCGCTTCCTCGTCGAGGTCGCCGAAAGCGCGGATTTTTCCGATGCACGCGTTTTCCATGAATCCCCGGCGGCAGACTTCCCCAACCCCGGCAACAATCCCGTGACGGTGCGCGGCCCGAAACTCTCCGCCCGATTCGTGCGCGTCGTGGCAGTGAAAACCGCCGCGGCCAGTCCGCCGGACTTTGCCCTCTCGGAACTGGAGGTTGTCTCCGGCGAAAACAACGTCGCCCTCGGCCGCCCTGCCGCCACTTCCGATCACGCCTTGCGTAGCGTGCGCCGCCCGCCCGCGCTGCTCACCGACGGCCTAACGAGCCTCGGCCGGCTCGTCACTCTCGGCGAATGGGTCGACGGTTGGGCGCACCGGGCGCAGCTCGAGTCCGTCATCGCCGAGCACGAGGCGCGACTGCCTGCGCTCGAGGCGCGCGCCGCACGCCGCGCGGGCCTCGCCGCGTCGCTGGCCCTCGGCGCCATGGCCACGGTCGCGGTGGCCGTCGGCGTGTGCGCGCGTCGCCGACGGCGCGCCGAGCTTCACGCTCTCCGCACCAAGCTCGCCCACGACCTCCACGACGAGATCGGCAGCAACCTCGCCGCCATCGCGGTCATCAGCGAGACGGCCGCGCACCACGCGCCCGCTCCGGGCGCCGAACTCGCCGACATCAACCGCCTCGCCCTCGAGTCGGCCGACGCCATGCGCGAGGTGTTGTGGCTCGTCGGCGCGCGGCAGGAAGGCGGCATCGATTTGGCGGAGCATTTCCAGCTCGCCGCCGCACGCCTGCTGCCGCGCAGCGAAATCGTCTGGCGCGAGCCGCCGCAGCCGCTGCCGCCGTCGTGGCCCGACGAAATTCGTCGCGAGACGTTTCTATTCTTCAAGGAAGCTGTCGCCAACATCGCCCGCCACGCCCGCGCCACGCGGGTCGAGCTGTCGGCCCGGCTGCTTCCCGACCGGTTCGAGCTCACGGTTGCCGACAACGGCTGTGGCTTCGAGCCCGCGGCTGCCAATCCGGGCCTCGGCCTGTCTAGCCTCCGCGCCCGCGCGGCAGCGGTCGCCGGCTCAGTCGACATCGTCTCCGCGCCCGGCCGGGGCACGCGGGTTGCGCTCCGCATCCCGATTCCCACCCTCTGATTTTTCACCATGCCGCTCGTTTGGATCGTCGAAGACCATGCCGCCTTTCGCCGCGGCGTCGCAACCGCGCTTGAGCTGCCGCCGCACCGGCACGCGACGCGCGCTTTCGAATCGTGCGAGGCTGCTCTGGCGGAACTCGCCACCGGTCCGGCCCCCGACGTCATCCTCCTCGACGTGGGCCTCCCGGGGATGGACGGCATCGAGGGCATCGGACATTTCAAGAGCCGCGCCCCGCGGGCGGCCATCCTCATCCTCACCGTCTTCGAGGATGACGATAAAATTTTCCGC
>JBILLY010000468.1:0-4458 GCA_044375835.1 Opitutaceae bacterium | reverse complement strand
CCCGTCGCCGCGCCCGGATGCACGATCATGCCCGCGGCCTTGTTCACCGCCAGCATGTGCTTGTCCTCGAAAATCACGTCGAGCGGGATGTCGACCGCCTTCAATTCGGCCGCGACGACGTCGGGAAACGAAAACTCCAGCACGTCGCCGCCCGTGACCGAATGGTCGCGCTTGATCACGGCGCCGCCGAGCGTCACGCGCCCCGCGTCGAAGGCCCGCTGCAACGCCGTCCGGCTGTGGTCGGGAAACGCGATTGCGAGGGCCTTGTCGGCCCGCACCGCGCGCACGCCCGCCGGCACCGTGTAGATTTGCGGCCCACCGGCCGGTTCGGTGCTCACGGTGTGGCCGCGACGAGGCGGTCGATGATGGATACCATAGTGGTCCGCATCTGATCCGAAACCGACGCCACCGCCCACCCATTTCGCGCGACCTGCGCCAATTCGCTCCGCGTGAACCCCGCCTCGTCCGCCAGCGCCGCGTATTCGTCCGTGAGCGAATTTGCGAAACACAGCGGGTCGTCCGTGCTCACCGTGCACCGCACGCCCGCCTGCAACAGCCGCCGCAGCGGATGCGCCGCCAGCGCCGGCACCACGCGCAGCCCGACGTTGCTGATCGGACAGATGTCGAAGGTCGTGCCCGTCTCCGCCGCGAGCCGCACCACCGCCGGATCCTCGACCGCGCGCACGCCGTGCTGGATGCGGCGCACGCCGAGCACCTCGATCGCCTCGCGCACGCGCTCCGCGCCGTCGAACTCGCCCGCGTGGCACTTCGTCACCTTGCCCGCCGCGCGCAGCCGCGCCCACACCGCCGCCGTGTCCGGATGCGTCGCCATCTGCTCGAAGCCGTGCAGATCCACGCCCGCGAGGTGTTCCCACGTGTGCAGCCGGTCGATCGTCGGCCGCAGCTCGCCGCCGAGGTCCGTGCGCAGCATCCCGGTGAACACCCGCACCTCCAGCCCCGCCGGCGCCGCCGTGCGGATCGCGTCCACGATCTCCGGCCCCGGGATGCCCGTGAAGTGCGTCACCGGCAGATGGAAACTCGTCTCCACGTAGCGCACGTTCTGCGCGACGTGTTTCGCAAAGATCGTCCGCGCCGCTTCGTGGTAGCGCTCGGCCGAGGTGAAATACGGCAGCGCGTGATCGAGCAAGATGCGCTCGAAGTCCGGAAACGTCGCGTAGCGATACGACCGCGCCCGGAACGCCGGATCCGGCGGCCAGCGCTGCGGGTCCCACTGCGCCAGCAGCTCGTAGGGCAAGGCGCCCTCGACGTGGAGGTGCGTCTCGGTCTTCGGCAGCGCCTGGATGAAATCGTGCATGCGCGACGGATATAACACGCGACTTGCAGGTCGGCGGCACCGACTCGGCGATGCTCGCTACCCGCCACTCGCTGCTCGCTACTTCCCCAGCAGATACTCCGGGTTCAGTTTGTGCAGCGACTTCGGCACGAAGTGCCCGTCCTTGCGGATGAGTTTGCCGTCGAACCACACCTCGCCGCCGCCGTATTCGGGCCGCTGGATGCAGACCATGTCCCAGTGGACCTGCGATTTGTTGCCGTTGCCCACGCCTTCGTAGGCCTGGCCCGGCGTGAAGTGGAAGGAGCCCGCGATCTTCTCGTCGAAGAGGATGTCCCGCATCGGCTCGAGGATGTGCGGGTTGAAGCCCAGCGCGAATTCCCCGATGTAGCGCGCCCCGGCGTCGCTATCGAGAATCTCGTTCAGGCGCGCCGTGTTGCTCGAGGTCGCCTCGACGATCTTTCCCTTGCTGAAAACGAGGCGGATGTTGTCGAACGACGCGCCGAGATAGACGGTGGGCGCGTTGTAGTGGATCACGCCTTCGACGCTGTCCTTCACCGGGCAGGAGAAGACTTCGCCGTCCGGGATGTTGCGCAGGCCGCCGCAGGGTTGCGCGCCGATGCCCTTGATCGAGAAACGCAGGTCGGTGCCCGGCCCCTTGATGTGCACGCGGTCCGTCTTCGTCATCAGGTCGGCGAGCGCCTTCATGCCCGGCGCCATGCGCGCGTAGTCGAGCGTGCAGACCTTGAAGTAAAAATCCTCGAACGCCTCCGTGCTCATCCCCGCCTGCTGCGCCATCGCCGAGCTAGGCCAACGCAGCACCACCCACTTCGTCTTGCCCACCCGGTGGTCGAGCACCGGCTTCATCAGGCGCGACACCAGCTGCACCTTGGCCGACGGCACGTCCGAGGCCTCGAAGATATTGTCCGATCCGCGCATCGCAATGTAGGCGTCCATCTTCTGCATGCGCGCCAGCTCGATCTCCGCGTGCGGCGCAAACTGCCCTTCCTCGGCCCCGAGCGACATCTCGCGGGTCACGCGTGCCCGGTGGATCTGCACGTAGGGAAACGCGCCCCGCGCCCGCACCGCGCGGATCAACGCGATCACCATCGCGTCCGGGATGTCGAACGCGTCGATGAGCACGCGCTCGCCTTTTTTAAGGGCCGTCGAGAAACCGGCCAGCCCGGCGGCGAGCTGTCCGTAGCGGGGATCGATGATCATGGTGGCGCGGAACTAACGATGCCGCCCGGCCCGCCCGCAAGGGGAAAGGCGCCCCGCCGCCCTCCGTATCCGCCGCAGCCCTGCACCCGCCACACCGGCGAGCGGCCGTCGCGGAGCCCCGGCGCGCCGCCGTCACCGCGCCGGAAAACAGATCCGCCCCACCGCCTCGTCGAAGTCCGCCGCGCCGCGCAGAATGTCGATCTCCAGCCGCAGGTAATACAGCGGCAGCGGGCACGCGATCGTCTCGCCGATACGCACCGCGTCCTTCTCGGTCGTGACGAGGCACTCCGCGCCCTCCGCTTTCCCCTGCGCGAAGAGCTCCGCGATGTCCTCGTCGCCGAAGCGGTAGTGGTCGAGGAACCGCTCGCGCCCCACCAGCAGCGCCCCGAGGTCGCGCAGGAATTTTTCGAAACTCTCCGGCGTCGCGATCCCGCTGAACGCAAACACGCGCCGCCCTTTCAGAAAGCTCAGCGGCTCCCGCGTCGCCGGATCGTCGATCGCCGCGCCGAAGCGCTGCAGATACTGCGGCTTGTGCGCGCACTCGATGATGTCCACGCCGGGGTTGTGCTCCGCGATCGTGCGCTCCAGCTCCGGGTCGCGCTGGCCGTTGGACTTCGTGAGAAACACGTAGCTCGCCCGTTTCAGGTGCTTGATCGGCTCGCGCAGCACGCCGCGCGGCAGGAGGTGTCCGTTGCCGAAGGGATTGGTCTTGTCCACGAGCAGCAGATTCAGGCTGCCCTTGAGCGGCAGGTATTGGAAGCCGTCGTCCAGCACCAGCGTGTCGCAGCCGAATTTCTTGATCGCATACGCCCCGGCCTTCACCCGGTTCTTGTCCACCAGCACGATCACGCCGGGCAGATTCCGCGCCAGCATGTAGGGTTCGTCGCCCGCCTCCAGGCTCCCGAGCAACACGTCCTTCCCGTCGCTGACGATCTTCGGCGGCGGCTCCTCGGCGTGCGTGAGCGACCACCACCACTTTTTCCAGAGCGGCACCGATTTGCTTTTGTAGCCGCGACTGAGGATCGCGACCTTGCGCCCGCGGTCGCGCAGCGCCCGCGCGAATTTCTCCACGACGGGCGTCTTGCCCGTGCCGCCGACGGTCAGGTTGCCCACCACGACCACGAGGCAGCCCAGCGGCTGGTCGTGGAAAATCCGGTGCCGGTAAAGCCACAGGCGCGACTGCGCGATCCCGCTGAACAGCCACGAGAGACTCTGCAAAAACCCGCCGTAAACCGCCGCCCCCGCGCCCGCACGCCGCCCGTAGATCACATCGATCGTGAAGAGTTCGAGGGCGTTGAGCTGTTTCTTCAGCCAGGGTTGGGACATCGCGGGAAACTAGGAATGAGGGTTGACGCACCCGACCCCGCAAACAGTTTTTCGGGCGCCTACGCGCACACCACATGAGCTACAAACTCTTCATCCCCGGTCCCATTGCCGTCTCGGAGAAAACCCTCCGGGCCATGTCGCAGCCCATGATCGGGCACCGCAGCACGGACTTCGTCGCGCTCTACAACTCGATCCAGCCCGACCTGCAGGCCATCTGCTGCACCAAGGACCCGGTCTACCTCTCCACCAGCAGCGCGTGGGGCGTGATGGAAGGCTCCCTCCGCAACGTCGTGAAGAAAAAGGTGCTCAACTGCATGAACGGCGCCTTCTCCGACAAGTGGTATGACGTCGCCCTGCGCTGCGGCAAACAGGCCACCGCCCTCAAGTTCGAGTGGGGCCAGCCCGTCGACCCCGAGGCCGTCCGCAAGGAACTCGCCACCGGCGCCTACGACGCCCTCACCCTCATCCACAACGAGACCTCGTGCGGCTGCATGAGCAACCTCGAGGCGATCATGGCCGTCGTCCGCGAGTTCCCCGACGTCATCGCCATCGTCGACACCGTCAGCTCGCTCAGCGCGCTGCCGATCAAGAAGGACGAACTCGGCATCGACGTCCTCGTC
>JBILLY010000466.1:0-4463 GCA_044375835.1 Opitutaceae bacterium | reverse complement strand
CCCCTCGCCTCCGTCCATCGCGCAGCATCGCCTCCGTCCCTCGTCAGCGCCGACTCCGCCGCCCACGGCGGCGCCGCCGCGTGCTCCGGTGCGCGACCGCCCAAAAACGAAGCGCCCGGGAAAACCTCGCGGTCTTCCCGGGCGCCAGGGCCGATGCGCGATCGGGGCACCACCCCGATCGCCGGACGGATCGGACGCTCAGCTCTCAGCGCTGGACGCTCAACCGCATGAGTTCGCCTCAGAGCCCGCTCAACTCGATCGCGAACGTCGTGCCGCTCTCGGCGACGAAATCGATCCGGTAGCCGCGGCTGAACGAAGCCGCCGGCAACGCGTGGACCGTGAACGACGCGCCCTGCAGCCGCACGATGCGGAGGTTGCCCGCCAGCAGCGAGCCGTCCGGTTGCAGCACCGGCAGCACCGGCACATGCAGCTGGAACACCGGCCGCACGCCCGCGGCCACCGTGCAGGTGTCGTGGACGCGCAGCGTGTCGCCGGCGAATTCCAGGTTGCGCGTCCACCGCTGCACCAAGGTGGCGTTGCGGCTGAAGGCGTTGCCGAGCTCGGCCGACACGTTGACTTGCCCGCTCGCGGTGACCGTGGGGGTAATCCCGGACTGCGTCGTGTCGCTCGGGTTCTGCCCGATCACGCTGCCGTCGGCGCGCTCGAAGCGCACGGTGTTGTGATAGACGGTCTCCTGGTTGATGCCGCTGTTCGACCAGATGTTCGGCGTGACGGCCAACCAGTCGCGCTTGAAGAGCGTGAACGCGCCCTGGTCCTGATGCGCGTGCGACTGGTCATATTTTCCGGCCATGAAGGAGAGCCACGTCGCGTCGGTGCTCCAGCTCGAGCGCGCGAAGAGCACGCCCGCGCCGGTCGCATGATACACCCGCTCCGTCGGCGCGACGGGCGCATCGGGCAACGGCAGCAAGTCGCCCATGAGGTTGAACGCATCGTTCACCCCGTTGACGGAGTTCTGGTTGAGCCACCACGTGCCGCGGCCCGCTTCGGGCGTGCCGGGATTCAGCACCACCGCCGTGTGCACGAGGTTCTCGTGGTAGTCGTAGAGGTTCGGGATCGACGAACGCGACTGGTCGCCGATCGGCGCGAACCGGTCCCGCGTCGGCACCGTGGCGTGCACCCAGTAGTCGATCGTCTGCCGCGTGTGCGCCGTCAGCTCCGACAGGTCCTCGCCCGTCGAGTCCTTCCACATGAGGTAATTCTCGAACAGCGCCTTCTGCGCGGTGCCGTAGCCCGTGCCCTCGCGCGAGCCGCCGCCGGGCAGGTCGCGGTAGTAGGTCACAAGCCGAGGAAACTTCGCGCTCTGCAGAAACTCCAGCAGCGGCACGCTCTTCGTCGCGAGCGCCCAGAGCATCGTCGCGCGCAGGAAGTGGAAGTGGTAGTTGTTGCCCGGATCGCAGATCGACCAACCGGTCCACGGATACGCCACGCCGCCCCACGTCGCTTCCGACGGATGCCACAGGTTGTAGAGCGCCTGGTCGGCAAACGCGGCCCAACGCGTGCGCTGCGCGGGCGTCAAGCGGTCGAAACCGGAGTCGTAGGCGAGGGCCAGTTGCTCGATATACCAGCCGATCTCGAGGTAGGAATCGCCCGCGATGGCCGGCCGGCCGCCCGCCGCGATCGCCTGCTCCGCGGCGACCACGAAGTTCTCCACCCGCGCGATCGCGTCGTCGAGATAGGCCAGGTTCCCCGTGATCCGATACATCATGACCGAAGAAACCGCGGAGTAGGCGTAGGGCGGATTGCCCGCCAGCGCCCGGTCGGCCGCGGCGCGGAAACGCGTGTAGGCCGTCGTGGACTGGTTTGCCTGCGTGTAGGACGCCAGCGAGATGAACGGACGCGCCGCGGGCAGATGATATGTGAATCCCGGATACACCGAGGCGTCGGGATCGACGGGCGGGCAACCGATCGAGCCGCCCCCGCCACCGCCGCCACTTCCACCTCCGGTGCCACCGCCACCCCCACTGCCCCCGCCGCCGGCCGGCGGCGCCTCGACGACGTCGAGGTAAGCCTCCGCCTCGCCAAAGGTGAAGGTCACCGGCGCGCCGCCCTCCTGGATCAGGCGCAGGCGCACCGACTGCAGCCGCTTGGTCGGGTCGATCGCGGTCTGCACCGTGACCACGCCTTTGTCGCCCGCCGCGCCGCTCACCGGCACCTGGGTCAGCGTGGTCGTGCCGTCGGCGAAATAGACCATCGCGCTGAACATGAGCGTCGACGCGCTCGCGACATCCGAGCGCGCCCGCGCCCGCACGAGGAAGTGCCGCGCGAGGCCGCCGGCAAAGTCGTGGATCCACCAGACGTTGTTGCCGTAGCCGGCGATCGAGACGCGCAGGCTGTTCGCGCCTTCGAGCGGCGCCACGGGCGACTGCGTCACCGCACTGCTCGCATCCTGCGCGACCACGCCCGACACGCCCGCTTCGAACCGCGGGTCGGCAAACAGGTTCACCGGCGCCGGCGGCGCCGTGACCGTGACACTCGCCGTCCGCGTCGCGCTGCCGCCCGTGCCGTTCGTGGCGGTCAGCGTGTAGGTCGTGCTCGCGCTCGGGCTCACCGTCACGCTGTTGCCGGTCACCGTGCCGGGACTCGCACCGGTGTTGGCGCTGATCACCACCGAGGTCGCGCCGCTCACCGTCCAGGCGAGCGTCGCCGTCTCGCCCGGCGCGATCGAAGCCGGCGTCGCGGCAAAGGCGCCGATCACCGGCAACGGATCCGGCGTCGTCACGGTCACGGTCGCCGCGCGCGTCACGCTGCCGCCCGCGTTGGTCGCGGTCAGCACATACGTCGTCGTCGCGCTCGGTGTCACGACGAGGCTCGTGCCCGTCACCGCGCCGATGCCCGGCGCGATCGTCACGAGGTCGGCGCCGGTTGTCGACCAGTTCAGCGTCACCGGCGTGCCCGCCAGCACCGCCGCCGGCGCCGCGACCAATGAGGTGATCGTCGGCAACGGCACGGTGACATTTACCGCGACGGTGCGCGTCACACTCCCGGTTTCATTCGTGGCCGTGAGGGTATACGTGGTGCTCGCGCTCGGCGTCACCGCGATGCTGGTGCCCGACACGGCGCCGATCGCCGGTGAAATCGATACAGTCGTCGCCCCGGCGACCGACCACGACAAGATCGACGAGCCGCCCGACAGCACCGACTCCGGTGCGGCGGCAAACGCATCGATGGTCGGCAGCGGCGGCATCACCGTCACCGCGACCGTGCGCGTCGCGCTCCCGCCGGCGTTGGTCGCCCGCAACGTGTAGGTCGTGCTGGCCGCAGGCGCGACCGCGAGGCTCGTGCCAGTGACCACGCCGGGACTCGTCCCGGCGCTCGCGGCAATCTCCAGCCGGTCAGCTCCCGTGGCCGACCAAGTGAGGTTCGTCGAACCGCCCGCGATGACCGTCGCCGGCGTCGCCGCAAAGACAGCGATGCTCGGCGGCGGCGGCAACGGCACGACGGTCACGGCCACGGTCTTCGTCGTGCTCCCGCCCGCATTGGTCGCCGTGAGCGTGTAGGTCGTGTTCGCCGCCGGCGTCACCGTCCAGCTCGTGCCGGTCACCGTCCCGATGCCCGGCGTGATCTTGAACGCGGTCGCGCCGGTCGACGCCCAGCTCAGCGTCGTGGCCTGGCCCGCGACCACCGTCGCGGGCGCAGCCGTGAACGAGGCGATGGTCGGCTTCGGCGGCGGCGGCAGAACCGGCACCGTCAGGGTCTTCGTCCCCGTGCCGGCGGAATTGCGCGCCGTCAGCGTGTAGGTCGTCGTCGCTGCCGGCCGCACGGTCGTCGAGGTCGTGAAAAACTGCCCCGGGTCGGACCCCGCGCTGGCGGTGATGTGATACGACGTCGCGCCCGGCGCCGACCACGCCAGCCGCGCCGCCGTGCCCGCCGTGATCGCCTCCGGCGTCGCGGTGAACGCGGCGACCACCGGCGGCGCGACGACCGTGATCGTGCGTGATCTCGTCACGCTGCCGGCGGCATTGCGCGCGGTGAGCGTGTAGGTCGTCGTCTTCGTCGGCACGACGTCGAGCCAGGTGCCCGTGACGACGCCGATGTCCGGCGAGAGCGAGATTTCGGTGGCGCCGCCCACCGACCAGTTGAGGCCCACGGTCTCGCCGAGATTGATCGTCAGCGGACCGGAGGTGTTGAAGGCGTAGATCGTCGGCGGCCGGCTCGTTTCGGCCGCCGGCGCGATCTCGCAGCAAAGAGCGAGCACGGCCCACAGGAGGACCATGCACCGCGTGAACAGACAGGCAGTGGCAGGGATTTTCATGAGAAAAAATGGCGGGAGGAGACACGGCGGAGCCGTGCGGCCGGCGGAATGCCGGCAGGTGAAAAACGCCGCCGCGGTCGGGACCGTTCGCGCGGCGGACCATCGGGTCCGCCGGCGCGGAATCAGCCGGTGCTCAGCGCACGGCGGCGGCGCGTGTCGGGACAACGGGCAGCCGAGGTCGGGCCCGGAC
>JBILLY010000464.1:0-4491 GCA_044375835.1 Opitutaceae bacterium | reverse complement strand
AGGGGCAGCTGATCTTGGTCGTCCAGAGCAGGACCTTTTTGTTTTCGAGGGCGGCGGCGTAGTCGTAGGCGGAGATGGCGGCGACGTAGAGGTCTTCGCGCGAGAGTTCGTAGATGAGCTCGCTGTCGGCGTCGCGGAAGAGCGTGCCGGGCATGAGGTATTCGTTCTGGAAGGACGCGCCGGGCTCCTTGGAGATGAGGCCGAGCTTGTAGGCGCCCATGAAGCGGAGGAGCTGGTTGCGGTTGATCTGGCGGCCCTCGGTGTCGTCGGGGTTGGCGGAGAATTCGCGGTCGGTATTCAGCGTGCCCCAGGTCCAGATGAGGATGACGGAGGGCGGGTGCGCGGTGGTGCCGGGGAGGTAGCCCTGTTTGGCCAAGACCTTGGCGATGGTCTTCATGACCTCCTCCTTGGGCGGGATTTTCTCACCGGCGATGATGCCGCCGAAGTCGCGGTAGCCAGCGCTGACGGCCTGGTAGTAGATCGGATTGGCGGGCGTCGCGGGGCGGCGCAGCAGGCCGGCGGGCGTGGTGTCGGTGACGGTGATGACCTCGACGTCGCGCTTGGGGAACAGCCACTGGAGGAGGTTGGCGGCGGAGGCCGGCGCGGGTGCGCCGAGCAGGAGCCCGGCGAGGACGAACAGCGGAGGTAGACGGCGACCTGGGCGGCGGAATGGCCGCGGGAAAATGGCGGGGCGGGCGCGCGGGGTCATGGCTTCACTTCCATGACGCCGTTCATGATGGGCCAGTGACCGGGGAAGGTGCAGACGTAGGGATAATTGCCGGGCTGGGTCGGGGCACGGAAGCGGAGGATCGTCGTGGCCTTGGAGTCGATGAGCTTGGTGGCGTGGAGGACTTTGTCGGACTTGGGCACGAAGTCGCGTTTGATGCCGTCGGGGTCCTTGGCCATCTCGTTGCCGGCCATGCCGACCTCCTCGAGGGCGCCGGGCTTCACGATGACGAGGTTGTGCTGCATGGCGTCGGGGTTGGAGAAGACGAGTTTCACGGGCTGGCCGGGTTTCACGGCGAACGATTTCACGTCGAAGAGCATGCGCTCGGGCACGGAGGAGATGTGGATCGTGAGCAGGTCGGCTTGGCGGTCGAAGGCGGGTTGCGACGGAGCGTCGTTGGTCTTCTGGCCCTTGGCGGCCTTCGCGGCGGTGGCGCGGGCCGTCTTCTGCTCCTCCGCTAGCCAAGCGGTGACCCGGGCCGTGGCCGCGGGTGCGGCGGCGGGATTGTTTTTCCAGTGACGTAGCAGGTTTTCGGATTCGAGCGAGGTGCGGATGGCGTAGCGGAGGTGGGCGTCGGCGGGCAGGGCGAGGACGGGCAAGATCGCGTCGAGCGCGGCGGCGGTGCCGAGGTAGCTGGCGGCGATGACGGCCTCCATGCGGACGAGGCCGCTGGCGTCGGCGGCGCGGGCGGCGAGGAGTGCGGGAGAGTCGGGCAGGACGGCGTGGACGTGGCGCAGCAGGCGGGTGGCGGCGGCGCGGGCGAGCGGTTCCTCGCAGGCGAGCAGGTCGCGGAGGAGCGGGAGCGCGGGGGCGCCGAGGGCGCGCGAGAGCCAGAGGGCCTCGACCTGATGCTGGCGGCGGCCGGGGGCCTTGGCGTCGAGGGCGGCGACCCAGACGGCGAGGGCGGGCGTGACGGTGGCGGCGCCGCGCGCGGCGAGTTCGCGGCGGGCGAGGTCGCGCACGCGGAATTGGGGCGACTTGAGCAACTCGAGCAGGGCCGGGACCGGCGCGCCGGCGATGCGCGGGGCGGGCGGGAGGACGGCGCCCTTGGGCACGATGTGCCAGATGCGGCCGGAGGTGCGGTCGCGGCGCTCGTCGCGCAGCGAATACTGCATGTGGCCCTTGATGGGATTATACCAGTCGCAGATGTAGAGGTCGCCGCGCGGGCCGAATTTCACGTCGACGGGGATGAAGCTGAGGTTGGTGGAGAACAGAATGTCGCTCTCGTATTTCTCCTCGAAGTGATCGTCGACCTGGCGCCAGTCGTGGAGCTCGATGCGGTTGGTCGGCTTGTAGCGGGCCTTGACCATCTTGCCTTGCAGCTCGCGGGGCCAGGCGGGGCTGTCGATGAACTCGTGGCCGCAAGTGCCGGAGTAGGCGGGCAGGCCGGCGGGCGCGGGGTGCTGCGCGGGGAAGGGCGGGTTGGTGGCGTGGAAGGCGCTCGCGAAGATCGGGTGGCTCGCGACGTGGTGGCCCCAGGCGGTGAAGGTGACGCCCCACGGGTTGGTGTTGGGGTAGCTGCCGAAGGCGGTGAGGCGCTGGGTGGGCGGGTGGAATTGGAACCACGCGGAGTTGCGGGCGCGCACCGGGCCGTAGGCGGTTTCGACCTGGCTGTTTTGGAAAATGGATTCGCGGAAGAGCAGGTCGCCGTCGGGCGTGCGGATGAAGTCGTGGAGCGAGTGGTGCGAGTCCTCGGTGCCGAAGCCGGAGAAAACCACGCGGCGCACGTCGGCGCGGTCGTCGCCGTCGGTGTCCTGCAAAAACGTGAGGTCGGGCTGCTCGGAGACGTAGATGCCGCCGCCGTCGGCGAATTCGAAGCTGAGCGGGATGTGGAGATTCTCGGCGAAGGTGGTGCACTTGTCGGCGCGGCCGTCGCCGTCGGTGTCTTCGAGGATGACGATTTTGTCGGCGGGTTCGCGGCCGGGGTAAACGTGGGGGTAGGTGGTGGAGCAGCTGACCCAGAGGCGGCCGCGGGTGTCCCAGCGCAGCTGGATGGGTTTGGCGACGTCGGGGAACTGTTCCTCGGAGGCGAAGAGGGTGACCTCGAAGCGCGGATCCATCTTGAACGCGGCGAGTTCGGCGGCGGGCGTGAGCCATTCGTTGGCGCCCTTGGAGGCGTCGACGGGCGGCATGGGCGGGACGTTGGTGTCGTCGATCCGCTTTCCGGATACGTCGTCGCCGCGGGCGAGTTGGGCGAGGCGGGTGTCGCGGTTGGCGAGCATGGCGTCGAAGCCCTGCATCGCGGGGAGGAAGTCGAGGTAGCCGTAGGTGGCGTTGCGGTCGCCGGTGTAGTAGAAGGCGTTGAGCGGGCGGTAGCGGCGGAAGAACTGGCGGTTCTTGTCGGCGGCGGCGGCGAGCAGGGCGGGCGGGACGGTCGGGGCGGGGCGGACGAAGACCGTCTCGTAGAGGCGGCGGGCGAGCAGGGCGTAGCCGGCGTCGCCGAGGTGGACGCCGTTGGTCGTCAGCTGCGTGGCGGGGTCGGCGAGGGCGGCGGCGGTGGCGGCAAAGGCATCGGCGAAGCCGACTTGCTGCTCGGCGGCGACGGCGGCCATGGTGCGGGTGTAGGCGGCGAGGCGGGCGTTGTTGAGGTCGGCGGCGGGGACGCCGGGGATGTTCTCGTTGGCGATGGGCGAAACGAGGATGATGCGCGGGGCGCCGCGGCCGTTGTAGGCGCTGGTCTTCAGCTGCGTGAGGAAGGCGACGAGGCGGGCGCGGAAGTCGGCGAGTTTCTCGGTGCCGGCGAAGCTCTCGTTGAAGCCGAAGGCGGCGAAGATGACGTCGGCGCGCTGGGCGGCGAGGTGCTGGTGCAGGTCGCCGAAATTTTTCGGGCGCGGCATGACGTCGAGTTCGTCGGCGGACCAGGCGAGGGTGCGGACGACGAGGTCGAGGCCGGGGTGGCCGGCGTGGAGCATGGCCTCGAAGTGGGGGAAGGCGTCGGCGCGTTCGAAAAGGGTGTTGCCGATGAAAACGATGCGGTCGCCGCGCGAGAGGCGGAGCGGGAGGGCGGTGGCGATGGGCTCGACGGCGCGGGGGCGCGGGGCGGTTTTTTCGTCGAGGCCGAACTTGAGGAGCGAGCCGTCGCCCTTGGCGCCGAAGGGTTTTTCGGCGGCGGGCTGGGCGAGCGCGGCGGCGGGGGCGAGCGCGAGCAAGGCGGTGAGGTGGGCGAGCGGTCGGAGCGAGGCAGGGCGGAGGCGCATGGGGCGAGAGAGGGAGGGGCGAACGGGGAGGCGGGAGCGCAGCAGTCCGCGCGGGCGAAGGCGAATCCGAAGAAGGCGGCGGGAGACGGAGAGAGGGCCGCCAAGAGGCACAGGCGGCGCGAAAAAAATGGAATCGCCGGAGGGGGCGCGCGCACACTGCGGCGGGTGGCGAGCCCGCGGTAGGCCTCGGAGAGCGTCGAAAAGCTATCCGAGGGTGGCGGCGCGACCTCTGGGCGCGCCGACGGTGACGACTGCATCTCCTCGCCCACGGCGGGCCCGGAGGTCCCGCCGCCACCTGTTCCGACGCCCTTCCGGCGAGCTGAGGTCCTGCGGGTCGGAGGAATCGCGGCGCACGGGAAGAAGGCCGGGCCCGAGTGTAACCGGAATCCGGTTACCAGCGACCGCGGAGGCCGGCGAGGATCAGGCGGGGGGAGGCGACGTTGACGACGCCGTCGGCGCTGCGGCCGGTTTCGAGGCGGGTGTCGCCGAGATTTTCGGCGGAGACGAAGAGGTCGAGCTGAGCGTGGAGGGGGCGGCTGACGCTCAGGTCGGCGACGACGGCGGCGC
>JBILLY010000463.1:0-4495 GCA_044375835.1 Opitutaceae bacterium | reverse complement strand
CGGAGCAACGTGGCCATGAAGCGCTGCGGCACGAGGTGGCAGTCCTGCGGGAAATAGACGGCGCCGGCGATGGCCATGCGCACACCGGGATCGAGCTCGGCGGCGCGCGCGGCCGATACGACTTCGGCGCCGAGGCCGAGCTCGCGTGCGCGCTGCGCGACGGCGGCCTCCTCGTCGAGGGCGTGCTGGGTTTGGCAGAGCATGAGCAAGCCGCGGCGCACGAGGCCGAAGTCGTTGGCGGTGGCGTCGGCGAGTTGTTCGTAGAGCGCGCGGCTGGCGAGGCTGAGGTCGCGCAGCAGCGGCGCGGACCGGGCGACGTGGCCGGCATTGGCGGCGCGCATGAAGCGCAGGCCCCAGGTCAGCAAGTCGAGGCTCGGCCGCGGGCGGATGTAGAACGGACTCTTCGGATTCAGCATCCACTTGAGCGCGAGCGACGTCATGCCCGGCGCGGCGAGCGGGATGAAGTGGCTCGGCACGATCATGCCGGCGTTGCCGAAGGAACAGCCGTCGCGGTCCTCGGGGTTGCGATCGACGACGGTGACGGCGTGGCCGCGCGCGCGGAGGTAGTGCGCGCAGCTGAGTCCGATGACGCCGGCGCCGACGATGACGATGCGCTTCTCACCGGTGGCGTTCATGCGCGGATGCCCCAGCAGAACGGATCGCGCGGATCGAGCAGCAGCGTGGCCTCAGCGCAGACGTGCGCGGTGCCGATGATCTCGGGGGCAATTTCACCGCGGGCGCGATCAAGCCAACGGAAGCGGGTCTCGAACCGGCTGCCGATGACACTCTCCTGCACCCACGTCTCGCCCTCGGCGAGTTTTCCGTCGGCGGCGAGGCAGGCGAGCTTGGCGCTCGTGCCGGTGCCGCAGGGCGAACGGTCGTAGGCCTTGCCGGGGCAGAGCACGAAGTTGCGGCTGTGCGCGTCGGCGGCGGCCGAGGGCGCGAAGAGTTCGACGTGATCGACCTCCGGATGACCGCTGGTGTTGAGGGCGGTGCGGATGCGCCAGGCGAAGTCGGTCAACGCCTCGACGTGGCGCACGTCCAGCGGATGCGGCGGCGCGTCGTGGACGAGGAAGAACCAATTGCCGCCCCACGCGACGTCGCCGCGCACGGGGCCGTGGCCGGGGACGTCGACCGTGATTGCGGCGGCGACGCGATGGGACGGGACGTTCTCGACGGACACGCGGCCGTCCGCATGGAGCTCGGCGGTGACGGCGCCGGCGGGGGTGTCGATTTGCACGCGGCCGGGGGCGAGGCGCCCGAGGTGGGCGAGCGAGGCGACGAGACCGATGGTGCCGTGACCGCACATCCGGAGCGTGCCGACGTTGTTGAAGAAAATGACGCCGAGGTCGCAGCCGGGCCGATGGGGCGGAACGAGGAGGGCGCCGACGACCACATCGGAGCCGCGCGGCTCGTTGACGATGGCGGAGCGCCAGTGATCGAATTCGCGCGTGAAGCGGGCGGCGCGGTCGGCGAGCGGACCGGCGCCGAGATCGGGGCCGCCGTCAAGGACGAGCCGGGTGGGCTCGCCGCCGGTGTGCGAATCGAGGACGCGGATAGAGTTCATGGGACGGGCGAGAGGAAGGCGCGGACGAAGAAATCTTCGAGGCGGCGGCGGCCGTAGGGAGTGCGGAAGATGCCGTGGCCGCCGCCGGGCATCACGAGGTAGTCGAAGTCCTTGTCGGCTTTAATCAGCGCGTCGGCGACCTGGTAGGTGCTCGCGGGGTCGACGTTGCGATCGAGTTCGCCGACGGCGAGGAGCAGTTTGCCGCGGAGTTTGGCGGCGTGGGTGACGTTGGAGTTGGCCGCGTAGTGCGGACCGATGGGCCAGCCGAGCCACTGCTCGTTCCACCAGATCTTGTCCATGCGGTTGTCGTGGCAGCCGCAGTCGGCGCCGGCGGCACGGTAGAAATCGCCGTGAAACAGCAAGGCGCCGAGGGCGCTCTGGCCGCCGGCGCTGGTGCCGTAGATGCCGAGGCGCGCGAGATCCAGCTCCGGGTATTTGGCGGCGGCAGCCTTGAGCCAGGCGATGCGGTCGGGGAAACCGGCGTCGGCGACATTGCGCCAGGCGACGTCGTGAAACGCTTTCGAGCGGCCGGCGGTGCCCATGCCGTCGAGCTGCACGACGATAAAGCCGCGCTCGACGAGGGCATCGTGGGCGCCGAAAGCCTTGGGCGTGAAGTAGCCGTGCGGGCCGGCGTAGATGCGCTCGATCACCGGGTATTTTTTCGCGGGATCGAAATCGCGCGGGCGCATGATGATGCCGTGGATGTCGGTGGTGCCGTCGCGGCCCTTGGCGACGAAGCGCTCCGGCCAGCGGCCGCGGTGGGCGAGCAGCGCGGCGGCGTCGGCGCGCTCGAGTTCGCAGACAATGGTGCCGTCGTCGGCGCGGCGCAGCACGGAGACGGGCGGGGCGTCGACGCGGGACCAAGTGTCGACGATGAATTTCTTGTCCGGCGACCAGCGGAAACTGTGCATGCCTGGCTCGGGCGTGAGGAGCTTGAAGCCGGAGCCGTCGAGGTGCACGCGGGCGAGTTGCTCGTAGTAGGGATCGTCGAGGCCGCCGGCGCCGGCGACGCGCACCCAGAGCACGCGGGCGCGGCGGTCGAGGTGCTCGATCCCGCGCACGACGAACTCGCCCTGCGTGAGCCGGTGTTTCACGCCGCCCTTCAGGCGGTCGAAGAGGTAGAGGTGCAGCCAACCGTCGCGCTCGCTCGCGGCGATGACCTCGTCGGTCGCGTCGAGGTGCTCGGTGTAGCGGCCGCTGCGCGAGTAGTGGACGAAGGTGTCGCTCTTCTCTTCGGCGACGATGCGGACGGTGCCGGTGGCGGCGTCGACGGCGGCGAGGCGCGTGAGTTGGTGGCCGCGGCGGTTGTAGAAGAACGTGAAACAGCTCGAGTCGGCGGCCCAGCGGATCGGGTCGAAACTCCAGGCGTGCTCCATCCCGGAGAGATCGACGGGAAGTTCGCGGGCCTCGGCGGCGTCGAAGAGGCGCGGCGAGCTGACGGGGATCTCGTCGCCGGGTTTCAGATACGGGTAGGAGGAGGTTTTGGGCTGGAGTTGGCCGGCGGGGCTGGACTCGACGAGCGTGACGCGGCGCTCGGGGACGACGCGGGTTTGGAGGGCGACGAGGCGCTTGGAGTCGGGTGACCAGCGCACATCGGCCTCGTGCGGCGGGTAGTCGGCGCGGTCATACTGCATGCTCACGAGTCGCGCGCGGGAGGCGTCGCGGCGGAAAGTGTGGCCGGCGCTGCCGTCGTGCGTGAGCGGGCGCTCGCGTTTCGTCGCGAGGTCACGGAGCCAGAGATTGTCGTCGCGGGCGAAGGCCTCCCATTTGCCGTCGGGGGACTTGGCGGCGGCGGGGCGCTCGGCAGGTTCGGCCGGTTCGGCGGGCGGCGGCTTCGGCGGGGCGACGACGGCGGTGTAGGTGTCGAGGTCGAGCGTCCACGCCTGGGTGGCGGTGCGCAGGGTGACGGCGCGCGGGGTGGCGGTGAACTCAAGGCCGGTGACGGCAGCGAGCGACGGGACGGGTGCGGGTGCGGGTGCGGCGACCGCGGTGAGTGCGGCGGCGGCGCGGGTGGCGTCGAAGGCGATCTCGCGCGAGCCGCGGGCGGCATCGACGAGGATGAACTCGACGGCGCCGCCGGGGAGGTCGTTGCGATACCAGAAGCGCGAAGAGTTCCCGAGCCAGTGCGGTTGGACGGGACCGCGGTGAAGTTTCGGCGCGGGCTCGGCGGCGCCGAGGAGGAGCGGCACCACGAAACACACGAAGCACACGAAAATCGCGGGGCGGGCGCGGGCCGCGTGCGAGCGACGCAGGGCGGAGGGAAGGTGGGCGAGCATCGGCGGCGGCAGGCTCAGGGCAAATCGCCGACGAACTTCCACGCGCTCGTGTAGTTGCGCGGCAGGCGCGTGCCGGTGAGGCGGGCGCGGACCATCTCGATGGGCATCGTGCCGCCCTCGAGGATGGAGTCGTGGAAGGCGCGCTCGGTCATCTTGCCGGATTTCACCAGTTCGGCGTGGAGGGCGCGGAGCTGGATGGCGCCCATCATGTAGCCGACCTGGTAGAGCGGACCGTAGTCGCCGTTGAAGGAGCGGCGGACCTCGCCGGTGGCGGTGTGGCGGTCGTGGCCGACGCGGTCGACGAGGAAGTCGATGCACTGCTGCGGCGACCATTTGCCGAGGTGGAAGTTGAGCGAAAAGACGATGCGCGCGGCGCGGTGCGTGCGCCAGAAGAGCATGCCGGCGCGGTTTTCCGGGGATTGCGGGAAGCCGAGATCCCAGAGGTGGAATTCCCACCAGAGCGCCCAGCCCTCGATCCAGAACGGCGTGTAGAAGAGGGAGCGGTGCGGGTTGTAGCGGGCCGTATACCAGAGCTGCAGGTGGTGACCGGGGATGAGCTCGTGGTGGACGGTGGCGCGGCAGAAGTGGCGGTTGTTGGCGCGCAGGCTGTCGAGTTTGGCGTCGTGGCCCATCGTGTCGGTGGGGAACGAAA
>JBILLY010000462.1:0-4499 GCA_044375835.1 Opitutaceae bacterium | reverse complement strand
GAGGACGGGAGAGGGCGGAGGGGGCAGTGGAGAAGCGGGCGGGGATGACGGATAGGGCCGCGGAGGTAGGAGGGAAGCGTGGAGGTGGCGGCGGGCGGGGGGGAGACGAATGGAGGGGTGGGGCGGAGTGTCGCGCGCGGAAAGGTGCGGGGCGGGACTTGAATTGGCGGGCGGGAGCGGTTTGTTGGGGCTGTCTTTTGTCCCGTCACCTCCACCCCGGTTTGTCCGTCATTCGGCCGTGCTTCGCCTCCCCGTTTCCCTATTTGGTCTTTCCGTCGCCGTAAGTCGTATGCGGCGGCCTTTGTTGTCGGCAGGGGCGGCGCTGGCCGCGGTCTGGGTGGCGGCGACCACGGCGGATGCGGCGCCGGAGCCGCAGGCAGTGCTGCGCTACGAGAAGACGATCGTGCCGCTGCTGGAGAAATATTGCTACGACTGCCACGGCAACGGGCTCAACAAAGGCAAGGTCACGCTCGATGAATTCAAGTCGCTGACGCACGCGATGGAGCCGCGGGGGATGTGGCTGGCGGCGCTGCGCAACGTGCGCGCGGGGCTGATGCCGCCGCTGGAAAAGGACGCGGCGCGGCCGGAGGCGGCGGAGATCGACACGCTGACGCAGTGGATCAAGGCGGACGTGTTCGGGCTCGACCCGAAGCAGCCGGACCCGGGCGCGGTGACGGTGCGGCGGCTGAACCGGGTGGAATACCGGAACACGATCCGCGACCTGATGGGCTACGATTTCAACAGCGAGGTGGAGTTCCCGCCGGACGACAGCGGCAACGGCTTCGACAACAACGGCGACGTGCTGACGGTGTCGCCGCTGTTGCTGGAGAAGTAAAGTCGTGCGCGCGCGCACGGTGAGCGGGCGCGAGTTCCGGGCGGAGAACGGGCCCGCCACCGGGGAAAACATGAACGCGCGGCGCGCGGTGACCGTGGTGCGGTCGTTTCCCGTGGAGAAGACCGACAAATATCACCTGACGCTGGAGCTGGAGACGCGCGGGTCGTTCGATTTCGACGCGAGCCGCTGCAAGGTGGTGTGCCGGATCGACGGCGAGGAGAAATTCACGGAGGACGTGGTCTGGTCGGAGCGGCGGACGATCCGCCGGGAGTTCGACCTGCAGTGGACCGCGGGACGGCACACGGTGAGTTTCGAGGTCGTGCCGTTGGACGCGACCGGGGCGCCGCTGGCGGCGGAGGCGGTGGCTGCCGGTGCGCGGGCGGGAACGGAGTCGCGGCGCGGCGACGGTCGCCCGCAGCCGACGACGAGCGTCACGGTGCGGATCGCGGGGGCGACGCTGCGCGGGCCGCTGAGCCCGGAACACTGGCAGGTGCCGGAGAACCACGCGCGGTTTTTCCCGGCGGGGGCGGCCCCGGCGGATGCGGCCGGGCGCGACCGGTATGCGCGGGAGCTGTTGACGGACTTTACGCGCCGGGCCTATCGCCGGCCGGCGGAGTCGGGCAAACTCGACCGTCTGGTGGAGTTGGCGCGGGAGGTTTACGCGCAGCCGGAGCGGACGTTCGAGGAAGGGATGGGGCGGGCGATGATGGCGGTGCTGGGGTCGCCGCGGTTTCTGTTCCGCGTGGAAGGCCATGAAGCGGTCGCGCCGGGAGCCCGGAGTGCGCCGGTGGACGAGTGGTCGCTGGCGACGCGGTTGTCGTATTTTCTCTGGTCGACGATGCCGGACGAGGAGTTGTTTGGGTTGGCGGCGCGGGGCGAGCTGCGGAAGAACCTGCGGGCGCAGGTGGCCCGGATGCTGCAGGACGCCAAGGCGCAGGCGTTTGTGCGCAATTTCACGGGCCAGTGGCTGCAGGCGCGGGACGTGGAGTCGGTGCCGATCAACGCGCGCGTGGTGCTGGGGCCCAACGCGCCCCGCAACCGCGACGGGCGGATCGAGTTCGACGGGGCCTTCCGTCGTTTGATGCGCAGCGAGACCGAGATGTATTTCGAGCACCTGATCCGCGAGGACCGCAGCGTGCTGGAGCTGGTGGACAGCAACTACACCTTCCTGAACGAAAAGCTGGCGAACCATTACGGCGTGCCCGGCGTGACGGGCGACAATCTGCGCAAGGTGGAGTTGCCGCCGGACAGCCCGCGCGGCGGCGTGTTGACGCAGGGGACGGTGCTGGCGGTGACGTCGAACCCGACCCGCACCTCGCCGGTGAAGCGCGGACTTTTCATTCTGGAAAACATCCTCGGCACGCCGCCGCCGCCGGCGCCGCCCAACGTGCCGGACCTCGAGGAAGCGAAGAAGGAATTCGGCGGTCGCGAACCGAAGCTCAGCGAGATGCTGGCGGTGCACCGCTCCAACAAGCTGTGCGCCTCGTGTCACGCGCGCATGGATTCGCTCGGGCTGGCGCTGGAGAATTTCAACGCGCTCGGCGGTTGGCGTGCCCAGGATGCCGGGCAGCCGATCGAACCGGCGGGCGAACTGATCACGGGCGAGAAATTCGCCGATGTGCGCGAGTTGAAGCGCGTGCTGGTGCGCGACCGCGAGCACGACATCTACCACTGCATGGCCGAGAAGCTGCTCACCTACGCGCTCGGTCGCGGGCTCGAATACTACGACACTCCGGCGCTCGACGAGATCACGGAGCGCCTGCTGCACGCCGACGGGAAGATGTCGGCGCTGCTGGCGGGCGTGGTGGAGTCGGTGCCGTTTCAGCGCACGCGCGTGACGCCGCCGGCCCGCGAGGCGCGCGCCGAGCAGTGAAGTAAGCGCAGCCGTTGCAATTTTCCCGCCCGTCCACGACCGTCCCCGCACCCGCCCCGATTCCCCATGAAGACACCCGCCTCCCGTTCCGTGTCCGCGGCCGCCCAGCGGCAGCAAGCCCTCAACCGCCGGCAGTTTTTGCGCGGACTCGGCGCCTGCGTGTCGTTGCCGATGTTCCACTCGTTGCTGAGCCCCGTGGCGGGTGCCGCGCCGGCGGCGGCGGCCGGCGGCGGGATGGGCGTGACGCCGGGCGGCGCGCCGCTGCGCATGGCCTTCGTGTATTTCCCGAACGGCGCGCACCAGGACTACTGGTGGCCGACGGGCGAGGGCGCGAATTTCTCCCTCGGGAAGACGATGCAGCCGCTGGCGCCGCTGCAAAAGTCGATCCAGGTGCTCGGCGGACTCGACCACAAGAACGCGACCGCGGGCAACGACGGTGCCGGCGACCACGCGCGGGCGAATGCGACGTTTTTGACCGGCGCGCGGGCGCGCAAAACGGACAGCACGGACATCGAAGTCGGCATCTCGGTCGACCAGGTGGTGGCGCAGCGCATGGGGCACCTGACGCGTTTTTCGTCGCTGGAGCTGTCGTGCGATGCGGTGCGCAAGTCGGGCCGCTGCGACTCGGGCTACTCCTGCGCCTACCAATACAACCTCTCGTGGGCCTCGCCCTCGACGCCGGTGGCGCCGGAGTCGAATCCGCGCCTGGTGTTCGAGCGACTCTTCGGCGCGGGCGCGCCCGGCGAGCGGCAGAAGAATTTCCGGATGCGGCAAGCGACGCAGAAGTCGCTGCTCGACTTCGTGCTCGACGACGCGCGCGCGCTGCAGCGCCAGTTGCCGCAGAACGACCGCGACAAGCTCGACGAATACCTGACGGGTGTGCGCGAGATCGAACAGCGCATCCAGCGCTCCGAGAAATTCGGCGATCTGCCGAGCCCGCAGTCCGATACGCCGCCCGGCATCCCGCCGAATTTCGGCGACCACATGGACATCATGTATGACCTGCTGGCGATGGCCTTCGAGACGGACTCGACGCGCGTCGCGACGCTGCTGCTGGCGGGCGACGGCAGCAACCGGGCGTTCCCCCAGATCGGGATTCCGGAAGGCCACCACTACTGCTCGCACCACCGCAACGACGGCGACCTCATGGAGAAGATCGGCAAGATCGACCTCTACTACATGGAGCGTTTCTCGCGCTTCCTGCAGAAGCTGGAAGCGAAGAAGGACGTCGACGGCCGGTCGGTGCTGGACAATTCGATGATCGTCTACGGCTGCGGCAACTCCGACGGCAACCGGCACACGCACCACAACCTGCCGATCGTAATGGCGGGCGGCGCGGGCGCGGGCTTCCAGCCCGGGCGTTACCGGCAGCTGGGCGGCATCCCGATGAGCAATCTTTTCCTCACAATGACGGAGCGCATGGGCGTGACCGGCGTGGAGCGGATCGGCGACTCGAGCGGCGCGGTGAAGACCGTCTGAGCGGGCGTCGAAAGGGCTTCCCGCTAAGGGGCATTCCGAGGGCACCGAAGAATCCAACGGGGTTTCTGTCTCCCGCCGAAACGCTGCGGTTTCGCACGAGATCTGAAAACTCCCGCAGAGGCGCGGAGGCGCAGAGGAGTCGGGCAGGTCTTTTCTGCGTCACTGCGCCTCTGCGCGAACTCCTGAGTTTGAACCTGACGAAAAAACTCTTCGCCGAACTTCGGAATGAAAGGCGGGTAGCTGCTGATCCGTCCGAGTCCACGCTCGCTACGCCGGGGGACTTTCTCCTGCTTCCCGCTGAAACGCTGCGGT
>JBILLY010000461.1:0-4500 GCA_044375835.1 Opitutaceae bacterium | reverse complement strand
CACCGTTTGGTTCGCCTCCGTCTGGAGCGTTAACTTCGTTTTATGTTTCACACCATCAACGACGCCAAACGGTGCGCTCTTTGGCGACCACGCCGTCAACTGCATGAGCCCGGCTGAGGATGGTTTCCCAATCGGAGAAGATGAGCACGGCGGTTTCGCGGGCGGCGGCGAGGTGGGCCTCGGCGGTGCCCGGCACGGGCACGAGCGCGATGTCCATGGCGGGATCGGGGCCCGGGTTGATCGTGAGGGCGAAGGTGCCGGCGGGCAGGTCGTAGACGCCGCCCCACTCGAACGGATATTCGGGTTCGAGGAACTGCGGGTCGACTTCGAGGGCGCGGTCGAGGTTGAACCCGCCGAGGCCGAGCACGCGGTCGAGCGGGAGGGCGGCGTTTTGCGTGCGATGGAGCTTGGCGACGGCGTTCATGCCGCGAATGCGCGCCTCGAGGGAGTCGAGGTCGGCGGGGGCGACGAGGTCGGTCTTGTTCAGGAGAATTACATCGGCGAAGGCGATCTGCTCCCAGGCCTCGGGCGCGTCGTCGATGTGCTGCCCGAGGTGCTTGGCGTCGACGAGGGTGACGATGGCATCGAGGCGGAATTTTTCGCGGAGGTCGGCGTCGGTGAAAAAGGTCTGCGCGACCGGGCCGGGGTCGGCGAGGCCGGTGGTTTCGATGACGATGGCGTCGAGCGGGTCCTTGCGCTTGGCGAGGCGGTTGAGAATGCGGATGAGATCGCCGCGCACGGTGCAGCAGATGCACCCGTTGTTCATCTCGAAGAGCTCTTCTTCGGCTTGGATGACGAGCTGGTGGTCGACGCCGACCTCGCCGAATTCGTTTTCGATGACGGCAATCTTTTTGCCGTGCTGCTCGGTGAGGATGCGGTTGAGGAGCGTGGTTTTGCCGGCGCCGAGGAAGCCGGTGAGGACGGTGACGGGGATCATGCGGGGCGTTGCAGGTTGAGAGCGGGAATTAGAGAGCGGGGAGCGGAACTCCGGCGAAGGGTGCGGGGGGGCGGCGCGTCAGTGCGGGAGGGCGACGGTGGCGAGGCCGAGGAGGACGAGGAGGCCGCCGATCACCCGGCCGTCGAGGCGGTCGAACCAGCGCAGGCGGGCGGCGCCGTGCAACGTGAGCCACGTGAGCGTGAGCATGCCGCAGAGGGTGGCGACCGCGAGGACGGCGCTGAGCCATGCGATGCCCGGCCAGCCGTAGGGCGCGGCGGTGAGGTAGACCGGAAGGAACAGTTCGCAGGGCGAGAGCGTGAGGGTGAGAAACAGGCCCCAGAGCGCGGCGCGGTCGGTGGGCTCGGGGACGAAGCGGCGGCCTTCGCAATGTTCGCACCCGTGGCCGTGCGGCGCGCGAAACGCGAGCCAGGCGCCGAGGCCGACGAGCAGGCCGGCCACGACCCAGTGGAACGCGGCGTCGTAGCGCTCGTTGACCTCCCAGCCGAAGCGGGCGAGGGCGACGCCGAGGACGGTCGTCGCGAGAATGTGGCCGCCGCCGGCGAGCGCGACGGCGCCGAGTGTGCGGCGGCGGGACCAACCGCGGGCGCGGCCGATCATGACGAACGGCAGCCAGTGCGTGGGGATGGCGGCGTGCAGCGCGGCGACGCTGAAACCGGTGGCGGAGAGGGTGAGGAGGAAAGAGGCAGACATCGGCAGAGGTGGGAGCCGGGAGTTGAGGGCGGGGAGTCCGGCTGCGTCTATTTCGGCAGGTGGTAGGCCACTTGTTCGAACTTCGTGCTTTTGATCTCGATCGTGAAAATGCCGGAGAAATCCGGCGCGTCTTTCAGCCAATCGGCTTGCACTTAAAACTGCGAGGTGTCGCCGACGGTCTCGCCGGTGGCGGGGTTCGCAACGGCCTGCATGACCAACGGCGTGAAACGGCCGCCGGGCATCGCGATGAGCTGGAAACTCGGTGCGGCGATGCGCACGAAATTTTCCGCATGGCCGTCGAGCACGTAGGCCGTGAGCTTGCCGGCGGCCTCGTCGCGGAGGAGTTCGAGGTTGTAAGCGTGTTCGCCGATTTCGATCAGCGTGCCACCGTGGGGGCGGTGTGGACGTGTTTAGCGTGGGCGGAGTGATCGTGGCCGGCGTGGTCACCCTTTTTGGCGCAGGCGGAAAAGCCGCAGAGGAGCACGGTGGCGATGGCGGTGCGGAGCGTGAAGTGCATGTCGGGAAATTGACGGGACGACGCCGAATGGCGATCGGGCAATGCCGAATTTTGGCGCGGCGGTGCGCGGCGTTCAGCGCAAGGCGGTGACGATGGTGCCGAGGTTGTGGCGCATCAGGGCTTCGTAGGTCTCGGCCCCGGAGCCGGTCGGAGCGAGGCCGTCGGCGTGGAGCGTGCCGCCGATCCGGGCACCGGTCTCGGCGGCGAGGGTTTGAGCTAGTTTGGGGCTGGCGCTGCCCTCGGCGAAGACCGCTTTGAGGCGGAGTTGGCGGACCAGTTTTGCCAAGGCGGCGACGTGTTTCGGATCGGGCTCGGTGTCGGTGGAGAGGCCGCCGATGGCGTGGACGGTGAAGCCCCAATCGCGCGCGAGGTAACCGAAGGCGTCGTGCGTGGTGACGAGGTGGCGGCGAGCGGGGGCGAGTTGGGCGACTTCGCGGGCGGCCCAGGCTTTGAGAGCGAAGAGGCGCTGTTGGTAGGTTTGCGCGCGGACGGCGAAGTCGGCGGCAGCGGTCGGGCGGAGTCGCGTGAATTGGGCGCGGACGAGATCGGTGGCGAAGAGGACGTTGTCGATGCTGTGCCACCAGTGCGGGTCGGCTTCGCCGGCGTGGGCGTGAAGTTCGCGGGCGTGGTCATGATCGGTGGGCGGGGTGGCTGCGACCGAGAGGATGACCGGCAACGCCTCGCCGACGCGCAGGAGCGGCCCGCGCGCGCCGGGTTGGGCGGCGAGGCGTTCGAGGTAGCCTTCGAGGCGGAGGCCGGTGGCGAGCACGAGATCGGCATCGAGGGCGGTGGCGAGGTCACGCGGGGTGGGGTCAAAGGTGTGG
Source organism: Opitutaceae bacterium (assembly GCA_044375835.1). Lineage (GTDB taxonomy): Bacteria > Verrucomicrobiota > Verrucomicrobiia > Opitutales > Opitutaceae > ER46. Next base: position 1,511 of record JBILLY010000461.1, on the reverse strand, counting down.
GGATCGACGCCGGGGGCGACGAGGCCGGTGACCTCGACGGCCGGGCCGCCGACGGTGCGGGCAATCTCGGTGAGCACCGAGTGGAGCGAGACGACGCGCAATGGGCGCGTGGGCTCGGCGCGGGCAGCGACGAGAGCGAGGATAAACAGGAGTGGGAGGAAGAGCGTGGTGCGGAGCATCGGAAAATAGGATACGGGATTAGCGGGAGGTGCGATGGACACTGCCGCGGGCGGCGAGTGCGGGCCGGAGACGGGCGAGCAGGCCGTGGCGTGGACTGGCGAGCGCGGAAACCACCAGGGCGGCGCCGAGGCAGAGCACGATGGAGGGTCCGCTGGGCAAGGCGGCGTGGTAGCTCAGCAAGATGCCGGCGAAGGAGCCTACGAGTGCGAGCGTCACGGAGACGATGAGGAGCGTGACGAAGCGTTCGCACCAGAGGTAGGCGGTCACGGCCGGGAGGAGAAACAGACCGAGCGCAAGGACGACGCCCATGGTTTGCAGCGAGGCGACGAGGTTGAGCACGGTGAGGGCAAGGAAGCCGAAGTGCACGGCGCCGCCGCGGCCGCCGGAGGCGCGGTGAAAAACGGGGTCGAACGTTTCGAGGACAATGGCGCGGTAGAACACCGCGAAGAGCACGACGGTGAGTCCGGCCACGAGGGCGGCGAGGCGGAGGTCGTCCGGCGAGACGCCGAGGATGTGGCCGAAGAGGAAGTGGGTGAGGTTGAGCCGCGTGGGCAGCTTGCTGACGAGGATGACGCCGGCGGCAAAAAAGAGCAGAAAGAGCGCGCCGAAGGCGGCGTCTTCTTTGAGTCGGGTGAGGCGGCTGAGCGCGGCGCTGCCGAGCGCGGTGAGCAAGCCGGCGAGCAGACCGCCGGCGAAAAGGGCGACCGTGCTCGTGCCGAAAAGCAGCCAGGCGAGACCGACGCCAGGGAGTAGCGAATGGGAGAGCGCATCGCCCATGAGCGCCAGGCGCCGCAGCATGAGCACGGGTCCGAGCAAGCCGGCCCCGAGGCTGAGCAACGCCGCGGAGAGCAGCGCGCGGTGCATGAAGTCGTAGGCGAAAGGCGCGGTGAACCACTCAATCATGACGGAAAATCCGTGGTGCGGATGAAGTGGAGCGGATTTTCGTGAGCGCTACGGCGGCGGCGGAAAGCGAGGTCGAGGTTGGCCTCGGCGAGGACTTCGGTGGTGGGCCCGGCGGCGACGAGCGTGGTGTCGAGCAGCACGGCGCGGCGAAACCAGGTGCGCACGAGAGTTAACTCGTGGACGGCGGCGAGCACGGTGCGCCCCTGCATTTCCCAAGTATGGAAAAGGTGGCCGAGTTCTTCGGTGGCGCACAGATCGAGGCCGGCGAACGGTTCGTCGAGCAGGAAGATATCCGCGCCCTGGGCGACGGCGCGGGCTAGAAAGACGCGTTGCTGCTGGCCGCCAGAGAGGGCGCGCACGGGGCGGTCGGCCACGGCGCCGAGATCGAGTTCTTCGAGGGCTTGGTCGACGCGTTGACGGTCAGTGGC
>JBILLY010000119.1:0-9472 GCA_044375835.1 Opitutaceae bacterium | reverse complement strand
ACGTGTTGCCGGCCAAGGTTACCGAGGACCTGCCGCGGGCGGTCGAGGCGGCGCACAAGGCGGGGCTCAAGGTCGAGATGATCACGACCGACATCAAGAGCGTGAAGGAGCCGCACACGGAGGCGGTGCTCAAGGCGGCGGCGAAGGCGGGCGTGAAAGTCTACCGGCTGGGCAACTGGAACTACGATCCGAAGCTCGGCGTCGAGGGCACGATCGAGAAGCTGCGGCCGGACTTCCGCGAACTTGCCGCGCTCAACCAAAGTCTCGGTCTGCACGGCGCGGTGCAGAACCACGCCGGCACCCGGCTGGGCGGCGCGGTCTGGGACCTGCACCTCTTGCTGCGCGACATCGATCCGCGCTGGGTCGGCGTGCAATACGACATCCGGCACGCGATCGTGGAAGGCGCGCAATCGTGGCCGCTGCCGCTGCGGTTGCTGGCCCCGTGGATCCGTTGCACGGACATCAAGGACTTCAAGTGGCTGCAGGCGCCGGGCAAGGGCACGATCGACAACGTGCCGCTCGGCGAGGGCATCGTGCCCTTCGACGCGTATTTCAAGCAGGCGAAGGAGCTGAACCTCGGCGGCCCGATCTCGCTGCACCTGGAGTATTCGCCCTTCGAGCGCGCGCCGGCCACGCTGAGCGCGGCCGACCGGATCGCGCAGATGAAGACGCTGATGAAGCAGGACGTCGACTTCCTCAAAGCGCAGCTCGCGAAGGCCAAGCTCGCGTGAGCGGCCGGCGCCGGCCCGGCGGGGAGACCGCGTCCGGGCCGGGCGGGCGGACGGCGGGCCGCGCGCGGCCCGCCGTGATCGGGCGGGTGCGCGTGGCGCGGGTCCCGCGACGGCGCGGCGCGGGGATGACGGAATTTTCGCGTTTGGAGCTTTGGCGTTTCGCAATTCTCGGTCACAACTCCGTTTTCCGATCATGAGCGCCCCGTCCCCCATCACCATCGCCGGCGTCGGTTCCAACTTCGAACGCGAGCCGTTGGTGCGGCCCTTCGGCTTCAAAGGCGGTTACCAGAGCGAGATCTGGCAGAGCGCGGTCCGGCTCGAGAGCGCGGCGGGCCGCAGCGGCCTCGGCCTCGGCACGCAGGGCGTGCTGTGGAGCGACGCGCAGGTCTTCGCCGGGCACAGCGAGAGCGGCGGCAACGCGCTCATGTATGCGGTGACGGAGCACGCGACGCAGCTGCTGAAAGGCCGCAGCTTCACCGACCCGATCGCGCTGCTGGAGGAGATCCGGCACGACGTGCATGCCTACGCGAAGACGATCACCGGGCACCCGGGCCTGCGGGAGACCTTCGCGCTCAACGCGCTCGTGGGCGTCGATTTCGCGGTGTGGCGGCTGTATGCGGCGGAGCGGGGGATCGCGGCGTTCGACGACCTGATCCCGGCGGCCTACCGGCCGGCGCTGGCGGCGCGGCACGCGCGGGTGGCGAGCATCCCGTTGATGGCCTACGCGGTGCCGATCTCCGAGCTGCAGGCGGCGGTGGAGGCCGGCTACTTTTTCATGAAGATCAAGATCGGGCAGCCCGGCACGCAGGCCGAGATGCTCGAGAAGGACAAGGCGCGGCTGAGCGCGATCCACGCCGCGATCGGCCACACGCGCACGCCCCACACGGCGAGCGGAAAACTGCCCTACTACCTCGACGCCAACGGCCGCTACGAGAGCAAGGACACGCTGCAGCGCCTGCTCGACCACGCGCGGGCGATCGGGGCCTTCGACCAGATCGCGCTGGTGGAGGAGCCGTTTCCGGAGGAGCTGGAGATCGACATCCGCGACATCCCGGCGCGGGTGGCGGCGGACGAGAGCGCGCACACGGACGCGGACGCGCTCAAGCGTATCCAGATGGGCTACACGGCGATCGCGCTGAAGCCGATCGCCAAGACCTTCAGCATGTCGCTGAAGATCGCGCGGCTGGCGCACGAGCGCGGCGTGCCGTGTTTCTGCGCGGACCTCACGGTGAACCCGCTGCTGGTGGAGTGGAACAAGGCGGTCGCCGCGCGCCTCGCGGCGTTTCCCGGGCTGGGGCTCGGGCTGGTGGAGACCAACGGCCACCAGAACTACCGGCACTGGGAACGCATGCGGACGTATCACCCGGCGCCGGACGCGCCGTGGGCGCGGACGCAGCGCGGGGTGTTCGAGCTCGACGCGGACTACTACGCGCGCAGCGGCGGGATCTTCGCGCCGCTGCCGCACCACGAGGCGATGTTCGCGCCGCTCGGCTGAGCGCGCGACCGGCCCCGCATTTTTGATGATCGCCCTCCGCCACGCCGAAGCCTTCCGCCTCCAATTGCGCGCGCGCATGCCGTTCCGCTACGGCATCGCGACGATGACGGACGTGCCGCAGCTGATCGTGCGGCTGACCTTCGACCTGGGCGACCGGGCGGCGACGGGCGTGGCGGCGGACCTGCTGCCGCCGAAGTGGTTCACCAAGGACCCGGCGCGGCCGCCGGCGGAGGAGATCGACGAGATGCTGGCGACGGTGCGGGCGGCGGTGCGGCATGCGCGGGAGGTGCGGGCGGCGACGCCGTTTGCGTTCTGGCGGGAGCTTTACGCGGCGCAGGCGGCGTGGGGGGCGACGGAGAAACTGCCGCCGCTGCTGACGAATTTCGGCACCTCGTTCGTCGAGCGGGCGCTGATCCACGCGGTGTGCCGGGCGCGCGGGGCGACGCTGGCCGGGGCGCTGCGCGAGAATGTCTTCGGCATCGACCTGGGGGCGATGCGCCCGGAGCTGCGGGGCGCGATGCCGCGCGACTTCCTGTCCGCGCAGCCGCCGGCGACGGTGTTTGCGCGGCACACGGTGGGGTTGTCCGACCCGATCACGGAGGGGGATCTGGCGGCGGGGGAGCGGGTGGCCGACGGATTGCCGCAGACGCTGGAGGAGTGCATCCGCGCGGGCGGGCTGCGGCATTTCAAAATCAAGATCAACGGCGAGGCGGCGCGGGACCGCGACCGGCTGGAGCGGATGGCGCGCACGATCGCGGCGGGCTGCGGCGGCGACTACGCCTTCTCGCTCGACGGCAACGAGAGTTTCCGCGACGTGGCGGCGTTTGCGGATTATTTCCGCGGACTGCGGGCGACCCCGGGCCTGGAGTCGTTTTGGTCGCGGCTGCTTTATGTGGAGCAGCCGTGGCACCGCAGCGTGGCGTTGTCGCCCGCGATCGGCGGGCTGGCGGAAGCGTGGCCGGAGCGGCCGCCGGTGATCATCGACGAGAGCGACGGGGAGCTGGAGAGTCTGCCGGCGGCGCTGGCGCTCGGCTACGCGGGCACGAGCCACAAGAACTGCAAGGGCGTCTTCAAGAGCGTGGTCAACGCCGGGTTGCTCGCGCAGCGGCGCGCGGCGGGCCGGCCGGCGGTGATGAGCGGGGAGGACTTGGGCAACGTGGGGCCGATCTCGCTCGCGCAGGACTTGGCGGCGCAGGCGGCCTTGGGGGTGACGAGCGTGGAGCGCAACGGCCACCACTACTTCGCGGGACTGGCGCAGTTTCCGCGCGGACTGCAGGCCTACGCGCTGGCGCACCATGCGGGCCTCTACGTGCCGGCGGCGGCGGGTTGGCCGCGGCTCGACGTGCGGGAAGGGCGCCTCGCGCTGGCGACGGTGAACGCGACGCCGTTCGGCTTGCCGGGCGACATCGACCTCGGCGGCATCCCGGGCGCGAGCCTGTAGCGGCCGTCCGGGCGCGCGGGCGCCGTCCGACGGGCCGGCCGGGGGGCTACTCCTCCAGCACTTCGGCGATGCGTTTGCAGGAGGCCTTCAGGATCTCGAGGCGGGCGAAACGCTTGTTGTCGGCGGGGATCAGGTGCCAGGGGGCGGCGGGGCGGTCGGTGAGGGCGAGCATGTCGCCGACGGCGATCTCGTAGCCGGCCCACTTGCGGCGGTTGCGCCAATCCTCGGCGTTGATCTTGTGGCGCTTGTAGGGGGTGTCCTCGCGGTGGCGGAAGCGGCGGAGCTGCTCGGCGGGCGAGAGGTGCAGCCAGAATTTCAGCACGATGATGCCGTGGTCGGCGAGCTGCGCCTCGAAGTCGTTGAGCTCGGCGTAGGCGCGGCGCCACTCGGCGGAGGTGCAGAAGCCTTCGAGGCGCTCGACCAGCACGCGGCCATACCACGAGCGGTCGTAGATGGTGACGCGACCGGCGCGCGGGATGTTGCGCCAGAAGCGCCAGAGGTAGTGGTGCGACTTTTCCTCGTCGGTGGGCTTGGCGACGGGGATGACGCGGTAGTCGCGGGCGTCGATGGCGCCGGTGAGGCGGCGGATGGCGCCGCCCTTGCCGGCGGCATCCCAGCCCTCGAAGACCCAGACGATGGAGCGGCCGAGGGCGGCGGCGTCGCGCACGGCGCGGTTGAGGCGGCCGAGCCATTTGTCGCGTTTTGCCTCGTAGGCCTCCTCGGAGAGGGGCTGGTCGAGGACGAGAGCCCGGAGGCGGCGGAGGCCGGCGGGGCGGAGCGGCACCGCGGGGGCGGGTTTGGCCGGGGCGGCGATCCGGCGGCGGCCGCGGAGATGGCTGCGGAAACGCGCGAGCAAGAGGTCGGCGACGGCGAGGTTGCGCGCGCGGGGATCGGCGGCGGAGACCATGTGCCACGGCGCGTGGGGCCGGTGCGTGGCTTGGCGGATGCGCTCGCCGAGGCGGGAGCGGTGGGCGTAGTCGCGGTGGTGTTCCCACTCCTCCGCGGTGGCGCGCCACGCGGTGTCGGGGTCGGCTTCGAACTCGCGGAGGCGGGTGCGTTGGTCGTCCCGGGAGAGGCGGAGCCAGACCTTGACGATCAGCGCGCCGTCGGCCGTGAGCAGGTCCTCGAAGTGCGCGAGGTGGCGGAGGGTTTCGTCGAAGGCGCGCAGCTCGCGCGGGCTGCGGGGGTTGTCGGCGAGGGCGTCGGCGTGCCAGCCGCCGACGTAGACGGCCATGCGGCCGCGGGGCGGGAGCGAGCGCCAGTAGCGCCACATGAGCGGGCGCTCGCGCTCCTCGTCGGTGGGTTCGGGAAAGGCCCAGGTCTCGACGCCGCGGGGGTCGAGCCAGCCGTTGAGGACGTTGACGACATCGCCGCGGCCGGAGGCATCGTCGCCGGCGACGACGAGCAGCACGGGAAACGGCGCGGTTTGCAGCGCGATCTGGAGCTGGATCAGGGCCTCGCGGACGGCGGGGAGGCGCGCTTCGTAGTCGCGTTTGGCGAGGCGGGGAGCGACGGGAGCGCTGGACATGGGCGGGGCGGGCGGAGGGCGGCGGCGACTTCGTAGACCTCGACGAGGGCGATGCCGGTGCTGTTGGCGGCGTTGGCGTTGGCCGGGCCCGTGACCTGCGCGGTGTAGGCGCCGGGTTCGAGGTAGAGCACCATGGCGGCATCGAGGCTGGTGGCGCCGAGGGCGAAGGCGCCGGCGCGGGCCGCGGCGTCGCGGATTGCGGTGGCCTCGGGATCGCGGAACCAGTCGTCGTTGGTCTTCACGGCGGTGGTGCCGCGGAAGAGGGTGAGCTGGGGGTTGGGGAGGGCGCCGGCGACCTCGAACGGCGCGCCGCCGAGCGTGGGACCGACGCCGCGGATGAGCACGCGCTGCGGGGCGCTGCCGCCGACGACGAAGCCGGCGATCTGGGGGAAATCCGGGGAAACGAGGCCGCGGGCGGAGATGTTCACGAGCCGGCGGGCGCCGAAGGTCTCGTTGGCGGCGAGCACTTCGTAAACCTCGGCGAGAGCGACGCCCGTGCCGCCCCCGACCTGCACGGTGTAGGGGCCGGGCGACAGCGTGGTGATGATCGCGGCGTCGGTGCTGCCGGCTTGGAACGGGAAGGCGCCGACGGCGGTGGTGGCGGCGGTGATGACGGCGGCGTTGGCGGCGCCTTGGAGGGGTGTGCCCCAGTTGTTGTTCTGGGCGATCGCGGAGGAGCTGGAGCGTGGGGTCGGGGAGGGCGCCGGCGACGTTGAAGGGCGCGCGGGCGAGGGCGGGGCCGGCGGCGCGGATGAGCACCTGTTTGGGGACGGTGCCGCTGATGACGAAGCCGGTGATGAGCGGCGCGGCGGGGGCGGTGATGCTGCGGACCGAGAGATTGACGAGGTGCTCGACGCCGGCGAGGCCTTCGCCCGCGCCGAGGATCGTGCCGGCGGCGCCGCCCGCGGAGGTGCGGGCCGTGCCGCGGACGGTGTTGTTGGCGAAGGCCAGATCGACGGTCGCGCCGGCGCCGGTCGTGGCGGTGAGGCGGCCGCCGGCGGCCAACGTGGCGGCGACACCGTCGGGGGTGTTGCCGCCGGCCGTGACGAGCAGGGTCTGGCCGTCCGGCGCCACGAGCGCGTAACCGCGGCCGGTCGCGCTGCCGACGAGGGCGAGGCTGTAGACACCCGCGGCGGCGGAGGGCGTCGCGGGCGGGGCGATGCGGACGGCTTCGAAGGTCGCGGCGAGACCTTCGATCGTGCCCGAAGCGGTGCCGGCGGCGTCGTCGACGGTGCCGCGCAGCGTGACCGGGGTGGCCGCGGCATCGAGGGTGGGGACGCGGACGCGGAAGGTGCCGTTGAGTTCGACGGTGAAGGCGGTGGCGGCCAGCGCGGTGGTGGCGAGCGTGGTGGCGGCGGGCCCGCGGTCGACGGCGGGCAGGTAGCCGAGGAACACGGCGCTGCGGTCGGCGCGCACGAGGAGGGCGACGTGGCCGTTGGGGCCGGCGAAGCGGCCGACGTAGGTGCCGGCGAAATTGCGCGTCGTCACGGTGAGGGCGGCGGCGGCGCTGGTGGCGGTGCCGAGGGTGTTGGTGGCGACGACATCGTAGTTGCCGGCATCGGTCGTGGCGGCGGCGGCGATCGTGTGCGCGGCGCGGGTGGCGCCGGCGATGGCGGTGCCGTTTTTCCGCCACTGGAAGGTCGGGGCGGGGAAACCGGTGGCAGCGGCTGACAGCGTGACGGGATCACCGGCGGCGACGGTGGTCGCGGCGGGCGCGGCGGTGAAGACCGGCGCGGCGCGCACGGTGATCTGCGCGGAGGCGGAGACGGTGCCGAGGAGATTGGTGGCGGTGACGGTGTAGCGCGCGGTGTCGGCAAGCGTGAGATTGGCGAGGGTGAAGGCGTTGGTCGTCGCGCCGGCGATGGCGACGCCGTCCTTCTGCCACTGGAGCGCCGGTGCCGGTGTGCCGATCGCCGAGGTGCGCAGCGTGAGGCTCGTGCCGGCGGTCGCGACGGTATCGGCCGGCGTGCTGGTGAGGAACGGCGAGAGCGCACCGGCGACGAAACTGATCGTGCGCGAGACGGCGTCGGCCGCGGCCCAGGTGGAGTCGCCGGCTTGGTTGGCGCGCACCACGACATCGCCGGAGCCGGTGAGGATGCCGCCGCTCACGGTCGCGGCGCCGGAGACGAGCGTGAACGTGACGGCGAGGCCCGACGACGCGGTGGCGCTCAGCCGGACGCCGCTGCCGGAGGCGACGACGGCGGAGGGCATTTCAAACGCGATCGTCTGCGGCCGCTTGGAGACGGAGATTCCCACCGGTTGGGATTGGGCGGTCGTCGGGGTCGGGTTGGTGACGTAGAGGATGTAGACGCCGGCATCGGGGTAGAGGCCGTTGCTGTCGGCAACGCGCGCCGTGAACGAGTAGGATGAGTTGGTCGCGCCGGGGATCGCCGCATTGTCCCGCCGCCATTGGTAGGTGAAGGGACCGTCGCCGCCGACGACGGCGGAGAGAGTGACGGTGTTGCCCACCAGCGTCGCCACTCCCTCGGGTTGGGTGATGAAATACGGCGCCTGTCCCTGGGCGAAAGCGGCGCCCGGCAGGGCGAGGGCAAGGCACAGCGCGAGGAAGCGGGAAAGCATAGGCGCGTTCAACCAAGGCGTAGACGCGATGTCCATGCCGCGGTTGCGGGAAAGTCGCACGGCGCGCGCGCGGTCGGAGGCTCGCCCGATCATCTGCGCTGCCGCGGCGGGGCGCCCCCTCGGCGGATTGCGGTGCGAGGACGCCACGCCCTTCCGCCTGTCGCCAAGGCGCGCCGCGTCCCCGCCAAGCGCCGCGCCGCTTCGACGCTTGCGACGATGGCAGGCGCGTTGCTTTGCTCGGCGCATTATGCGTCCCAAAAAGGTTGCGATTCTCACCGCCGGCGGCCTCGCCCCCTGTCTCAGCGCCTCGATCGCTTATCTGATCGAGCGCTACTCCGCCATCGCGCCGGATATCGACATCGTCTGCTACCGCGGCGGCTACAAGGGTCTGCTCCTCGGCGACAAGATCGTCGTCGGCCCCGGCGAGCGCGCCGCCGCCCCCGTCCTCCGCCTCCACGGCGGCAGCCCGATCGGCAACAGCCGCGTCAAGCTCACCAACGTCAAGGACTGCCTCAAGCGCGGCCTGATCCGCGAGGGCCAGAATCCCCTGCAGGTCGCCGCCGAGCAGCTCGTGCGCGACGGCGTCGACGTGCTCCACACCATCGGCGGCGACGACACCAACACCACCGCCGCCGACCTCGCCGCCTACCTCGCCACCAACAACTACGCCCTCACGGTCATCGGGCTGCCCAAGACGATCGACAACGACGTCGTCCCGATCCGCCAGAGCCTCGGCGCCTGGACCGCCGCCGCGCAGGGAGCCCGTTTCTTCCAGCAGGTCGTCGCGGAGCACAGCGCCAATCCCCGCATGCTCATCATCCACGAGGTGATGGGCCGCAATTGCGGGTGGCTCACCGCCGCCACCGCGCAGGAGTATCAGGCCGCCCTCTCCGGCGCCGTCCTCGCGCCCGGCCTCGGACTGAGCCGCGAGCGCCTCTCGGTCCACGGCATCTACGTGCCGGAGCTGGCCGTCGACATCGCCGCGGAGGCCAAGCGCCTCCGCGCCGTCATGGACACCGTCGGCAACGTCAACCTCTTCATCAGCGAAGGCGCCGGCGTGGAAAGCATCGTCGCCGAGATGCAGGCCAAGGGCCTCGAGGTCCCGCGCGACGCCTTCGGCCACGTGAAACTCGACGCCGTCAACCCCGGCAAGTGGTTCGGCGACCAGTTCGCCAAGATGCTCGGGGCGGAAAAAGTCCTCGTGCAAAAGAGCGGTTACTTCGCCCGCGCCGCCGCCGCCAACGCCGCCGACCTCGCGCTCATCGAGCAGTGCGCCTTCCACGCCGTCGACTGCGCCCTCCGCCGCGAGAGCGGCGTGATCGGCCAGGACGAGGAACGCGGCGACGCCCTGCGCGCCATCGAGTTCCCCCGCATCAAGGGCGGCAAACCCTTCGATGTGAACCTCCCCTGGTTCCGCGCCCTGCTCGCATCGCTCGGCCAGCCGTTCACCACGGTCGTCGCCGGCGGCGGGCATTGAGCGCCGGCGCGGGCATTTTCGTCCGCGGCCGCCCGGCGTTCCCCATGGCTGCTTGAGCGACGCGAGCCGAGTCGGCCGTCACGCACCGCACGTGATAACCGCACCGGCCGCCGACGCACGGAGGCCCTGCAGTCCGGTCGTGCGGGGACGTTGGTCGATTGTCTGCCGCCTCCGGCCACGCCTGCCCGCGCGGGTTTCCCGGCCTTTCTCCTAACCTGCT
>JBILLY010000159.1:0-8213 GCA_044375835.1 Opitutaceae bacterium | reverse complement strand
ATTTACCAGCCGTTTGCAACGGGTGGCTGGACTTTGGCGTCTCCGGGCCTACAGTTCGGGCACCCCTTCCCGGATCCGCGGTCCGCCGCGTCGGCCCACTTTGGTTTCATCTCCTTCCGCCATGACCGTCCGCTCTCTCCGCCACCGCCTCGCGCTCGCGTCGCTCGCCCTGGCCCTCCCGTTCGCCGCCCCCGCCGCCCAATACAACCAGCGCCTCGGCAACCTCAGCACCCGCGCCCAAGTCGGCACCGGCGCCAACATCATGATCGCGGGCTTCGTGGTCCAGGAGGGCGCGCCCAAGCGCGTGCTCATCCGCGCCGTCGGCGCCCGCCTCGCCACCGCCCCCTTCAACCTCGCCGGCGTCCTCGCCGACCCCCAGCTCCAGCTCTTCAACGCCCAAGGCACCCTCGTCCTCGCCAACGACAACTGGTCGACCGACGACGCCGCCACGATGAACGCCGTCGGCGCCTTCGCTCTCGTCAACGGCAGCCGCGATGCCGCCCTCGTCGCCACCCTCTCGCCCGGCTCCTACACCGCCCAGGTCAGCGGCGTGAACAACGCCTCCGGCGTCGCCATCCTCGAGATCTACGATGTCACCGGCTCCGCCCGGTTGATGAACATCTCCACCCGCGCCCTCGTCGGGACCACCGATGCGACCACGTTTTTCTCCGGCCTCTCCGTTGCGCCCGGCACCGGCGCCCGGCGCGTGCTGGTCCGCGCCGCCGGCCCCGCGCTCGGCGCCCTCGGCGTCGGCGGCGCCCTCGCCGATCCCTCGATCGCCGTCCTCGACACCGCCGGCCGCCAGATCGCCGGCGGCACCAACAACGACTGGGAAAGCGGCGGCGCCACCGCGCTCCGTGCGGCCTTCGCGGCCGCGGGCGCGTTTCCCTTTGCCGCCGGCAGCCGCGACGCCGCCCTCGTCGTCGATCTCGCGCCCGGCAACTACACGCTCCAGGTCGCCGGCGTCGGCGGCACCTCCGGCACCGCCCTCGTCGAGCTCTACGACCTCTCGCCCGAGACGCTCTCGACCGTCAGCGTCGCCGCCTCGATCCCGTCCACCGACACCGCCGGCGGCCGCGCCGCGCAGTTCACGTTCACCCGCGTCGGCCCCGTCGCCGAGCCCGTCGTCGTCGACTACACCCTTTCCGGCAACGCCGCCTCCGGCCTCGATTTCGAGGCCTTGCCCGGCCGCCTCACCATCCCCGCTGGCGCTTCCTCCGCCACGCTCTCGCTGGTGCCGAAAAACAACCCCGCCAACACCAACAACCGCACCACCACGCTCATCCTCGTCCCCCGGCCGGCCTACGGCGTCGGCGCCGCCGACCGTGCCGCCGTCACCATCTACGCCAACTCCGGCGCCCTCTACGTCTCCAATCTCCGCACCCTCCCCAACGTCTCCGCCTCCACCGCCTACGGCACCGCCACGATCCAGCTCGCGCCCGACGAACAGTCCGCCTTCGTCAACGTCACCTTCTCCAACCTCAGCTCGCCCCAGGTCGTCGCCCACCTCGCTATCGACGGCGACTACGTGATGAACCTGCCGCCCGGCCAGGTCTCGAACGCTCTCTGGACCTTCTCGCCCGTCGGGACCTACACCAGCGCCGCCCTCCTCGCCGCGCTCAAGGCCGGCCGCGTCACCGTTTCGATCGACACCGCCAGCTTTCCCGCCGGCGAACTCGGCGGCGGCTTCGTCCGCAGCAGCGGCGCCGCCGCCTTCAATCCGCCTCCCGCCCCGCCCGCCGTCGACCTCAGCCGCATCGGCGCCACCGACGCCGCCCGCTTCCTCACCCAAGCCACCTTCGGCGTCACCCAACCCGCCATCGATGCGCTCGTCGCCAAGGGCTACCAAGCCTGGATCACCGAGCAGATGAACGTCCCCGCCTCGTTCCACCGGTCCGCGACGATGGACGACTTCAACCGCAACCAGACCAACGGCGGCACCGGCAACCGCGACCCGGTCACGCTCGCCTACCAGCGCCCCGGCGGCCCGCACCGCCAGGCAGCATGGTGGAAAATCGCCGTCACCGGCGAAGACCAACTCCGCCAGCGCGTCGCCTTCGCCCTCAGCCAGATCCTCGTCGCCTCCGATGCCAACGGCACCATCGCCCAGTGGCAGGAAGGCGCCGCCCACTACTACGACATCTTCGTCCGCGGCGCCTTCGGCAATTTCCGCACCGTCCTCGAGGAGGTTACCCTCAGCCCGATGATGGGCATTTACCTCAGCTCGCTCCGCAACGCCAAGCAGACCACCGACGCCCGCGGCAACATCCTCACGCTCCCCGACGAAAATTACGCCCGCGAGATCATGCAGCTCTTCACCATCGGGCTGAACGAACTCAACCCCGACGGCACCCTCCGCCTCGATTCCACCGGCCAGCCCATCCCCACCTACACCCAGGACACCATCGTCCAGGTCGCCAAGGTTTTCACCGGCTGGTCTTTCGCCAACGCCACCCAGAACGCTACCGCCAACGCCAACCTCTTCCGCGGCGGCGGCGCCAACTACATCGATCCGATGATGCTCTGGCCCGCCTTCCACGACGAGACCGCCAAGTCCATCGTCGGCGGCCGCGTCCTCCCCGCCGGCCGCGGCGGCATCGCCGACCTCAAGGACACCCTCGACACCCTCTTCGAGCACCCCAACACCGCGCCCTTCATCTCGCGCCAGCTCATCCAGCGCCTCGTCACCTCCAATCCCAGCCCCGGCTACGTTTACCGCGTCGCCTCCGTCTTCGCCAACAACGGCGCCGGCGTCCGCGGCGACCTCGGCGCCGTCGTCCGCGCCATCTTGCTCGACTACGAGGCCCGCTCGCCCGCGGTCGCCGCCACCGCGACCTTCGGCAAACTGAAAGAGCCGCTCCTCCGCCTCACCGCGCTCCTCCGCGCCTTCGACGGCGGCTCCAACTCCGGCCGGCTCCCAATCTCCAACCCTGAAACCAGCCTCGCCCAAGCCGCCCTCCGCGCGCCCACCGTTTTCAATTTCTACGAGCCCAACTTCGTCCTCCCCGGCGCCGTCGCCGAAGCCGGCCTCTACGCCCCCGAGTATCAGATTCTCAACGACACCACCGCGCTCACCGGTCCGAACTTCTACTACAACTACGTCTTCACCACCCGCTCCACGACCGACGTGAACCAGCAGACCGTCGGCCTGAACCTCACGCCGTGGCTGCCGCTCGCCCGCGATCCCGCCCGCCTCGTCGCGGCCCTCAACCTCCACCTCGCCGCCGGCGCCTTCCCGAAAACCGCGACCGACCGCATCGTCGCCGCCGTTGCCGCGATGCCCAATAGCACCGCCGCCACCTTCGGCGCCACCGACCTCGATCGCGTCCGCTCCGCGATCTACCTCGTCGCCACCGCCCCCCAGGGCGCGATCCAGAAGTAAACCGCCCGCCCGCTCTCCTCCTTCCTCGTTTCTCCGTCTTCCGCCCCGCGCCGCCCATGAATCCGAAAAATCCCGCCATCGATCCCCAGCGCCGGAAGTTCCTCGGCCAGTGCTGCGCCGCCGTCAGCGCCACCGGCATGTTGTCCACCCTCGCGCAGCTCCGCCTCATCGGTGCCACCGCCAGCCCCGCCAACGGCCCCGTCTCCGCCGATCCCGCCCGCGCCGGCGCCCTCCCGCCCGACTACAAGGCCCTCGTCTGCCTCTTCCTCGCCGGCGGCAACGACGCCAACAACATGCTCGTCCCCTTCGACGACGCCGGCTACGCCGCCTACGCCTCCACCGCCGGCCGCGGCGCCATCGCCCTCCCGCGCACCCAGCTCCTCGGCCTCAATCCCCGCACCACCGACGGCCGCGGCTGGGCCCTGCACTCGAGCATGAACGCCGATGTCGCCGGCACCAACACCACCGGCCTCAAGTCCCTCTTCGACCAGGGCAAAATGGCCCTCCTCGGCAACGTCGGCACCCTCGTCGTCCCCACCACCAAGGCCCAATACGCCGCGCGCTCCGTCCCGCTCCCGCCCCAGCTCTTTTCCCACAACGACCAGCAGGTCGAGTGGCAGAGCAGCGTGCCCGACAAACCCTTCTCCACCGGCTGGGGCGGCCGCGTCGCCGACCTCACCAACGCCTTCAACTCGAGCGGCAGCATCTCGATGTCGATCAGCCTCAACGGCCAGAACTCCTTCCAGGTCGGCAAGAACGTCGTCCAGTTCGCCGTGAATTCCTCCGGCGCCATCTCCCTCTCCGGCTCCTCCACCAGCGCCACCTCCGCCGCCGGCCTGCGCACCCGCGCGCAAAACGAACTCCTCGCCTCGCCCACCGGCCACCTCTTCGAGACCGCCTTCGCCGGCCTCACCCAAAACGCCATCTCCGACAGCGCCATGCTGTCCGCCATCCTGAGCGGCAACCCGCCCTTCGCGACCGCCTTCTCCACCTCCAGCCTCGGCCAGCAGCTCCGCACCATCGCCCGCCTCATCGCCGCCGCGCCCCAGCTCGGCCTCAAGCGCCAGATCTTTTTCGCCCGCATCGGGGGCTGGGATCTCCACGACGCCCAGCTCGGCGCCCACGCCAACCTCTTCGCCGACGTCAGCCGCAACGTCGCCGCCTTCCACCGCGCCACCGTCGAACTCGGCTGCGCCGACCAAGTCACCACCTTCACCGCCTCCGACTTCGGCCGCACCTACAACACCAACGGCGACGGCTCCGACCACGGCTGGGGCTCCAACCACTTCGTCGTCGGCGGCGCCGTCAAGGGCGGCGACATCTACGGCAAGATGGCCGACCTCACCATCCGCGGCCCCGACGACGCCGGCACCCGCGGCTCGTGGATTCCCACCACCAGCGTCGACGAATATTCCGCCACGCTCGCCGCCTGGTTCGGCGTCAGCCCCACCAATCTCCCGCTCGTCTTCCCCAACCTCGGCCGCTTCGCGAAACCCAACCTCGGCTTCGTCTGATCCCCAACGCACCCAGCACCTGGATTATGTAGGGCTCGACCTTGGTCGATGCCCGGCTCGCATCGACCGCGAAACGGCCTGAGCAAGCTCGGGCTCTGCCCCCCGAAAACTACGGGACGTCGGTCTGAGCACGGATTCGTCCGGCTTTGCCCGTCGATGCTGCCTCCCGTTGGCGCGGCCGCCCGCGCGCTCGACTTTCCGCCCGCGTTTTCGTTTTCTCCCGACCCCTCCAGCCCGCGCCGGTGCCCCCCGCCGCCCTCTTTTGGCCCCGCCCCACTTTTCCGATGAACACCGTGTCCGGTTCCTTCCGAGTCGTTGTCGCCGCCTTGCTCCTCGCCGCCGCCGCCCGCGCCGCCGAGTTCGACCGCCGCGTCTCCAATCTCTCCACCCGCACCCAGGTCGGCACCGGCGCCAACTCCGCCGTCGTCGGCTTCGTCGTCGGCCCCGGCCCCGCCAAGTCCGTCCTCGTCCGCGCCGTCGGCCCCGGCCTCTCCGCTTTCGGCGTCGGCGGCACGCTCGGCGATCCGCGCATCGACCTCTACGACTCCGCCAACCCGCCCCGCCTCGTCGCCACCAACGACAATTGGACGACCACCACCGTCGGCGGCGCCACCACCTTTCCCACCGTCGGCGCCTTCAACCTCGGCACCGGCAGCCGCGACGCCGCCCTCGTCGCCAACCTCGCTCCCGGCTCCTACACCGCCCAGGTCACCGGCGTGAACAACGCCACCGGCATCGCCCTCGTCGAGGTTTACGACGTCACCGGCGCCGCCCGGCTCATGAACCTCAGCACCCGCGCCCAGGTCGGCACCGGCAGCGGCATTCTCATCTCCGGCCTCGCCCTCGCCCCCGGCGGCGGCACCCGCAAGATCCTCGTCCGCGCCGCCGGTCCCACCCTCGGCAGCTTCGGCGTCGCCGGCACCCTCGCCAACCCCGCCATCGCCGTCCTCGACTCCGCCAACACCCAGGTCGCCGCCAACGACGACTGGGGCACCGGCAACGCCGCCGCGCTCACCGCCGCCTTCGCCCAGGCCGGCGCCTTCGCCTTCGCCGCCAACTCCCGCGACGCCGCCCTCATCGCCGACCTCGAGCCCGGCAAAAACTACAGCATCCAGGTCAGCGGCGTCGGCGAAACGACCGGCGTCGCCCTCGTCGAAGTCTACGACCTCACCGCCGAAGGCACCGCCAGCGTCTCGGTCGTCGCGACGACCGCCACGACCGACACCAAGGGCGCTCCGCCCGCCGTCTTCACCGTCACCCGCACCGGCCCCACCGCCGAGCCGCTCACGGTTTTCTACGAGATCACCGGCAGCGCCGTCGCCGGCGTCGACTACGCCTCGCTCCCCGGCCGCGTCACGATCCCCGCCGGCGCGAGCAGCGCCACCGTCCTTCTGCGCGCCATCGGCACCGGCTCCGACCTCTCGCTCAACCGCGACGCCACCCTCGCCCTCACCGCCGGCGGCGGCTACACCATCGGCGGCACCGCCGCCGCCTCCGCCGCGATCTTCTACAACCCCGGCACCCTCTACGTCGCCTCCCTCCGCGCCCCCGCCAGCGCCGTCGCCTCCACCGCCTACGGCACCGCCACCATCCAGCTCAGCTCCGACGAGCGCTTCGCCGTCGTCGACCTCACGTTCTCCAACCTCAGCTCCCCGCAGACCGTCGCCTACCTCCGCTTCGGCAACCCCGGCGAAGTCGGCGCCGAGATTCTCCGCCTGCCCAACGGCCAGGTGAACGGCAACACCTGGATCTTCGCCGGCACCGGCGCTCTCTCCGCCGCCGACCTCGTGCAGGGCCTCAAGTCCGGCCGCATTTTCCTCAGCATCGAGTCCTCCGCCTATCCCGCCGGCGAACTCCGCGGCAGCTTCATCCAGACCAGCGGCACGCTCGCCTTCAACGCCCCCGCCGCTCCGCCCGCCCTCGGCACCGCCGCCCTCACCGCCGCCGACGCCGCCCGCTTCCTCATCCAGGCCACCTTCGGCCCCACCAAGGCCGAAATCGACAGCCTCGCCGGCAAACGCCCCGCCGACCTCGATGCGTGGATCACCGCCCAGGCCGCCCTCCCGCCCTCGCTCCACCTCGACGCCATCGACGCCGACTTCCGCACCTTCACCGCCCTCGGCGAGAATCCCCAATACAGCCAAGCCAACCGCCAGTCCGCCTGGTGGAGACTCGCCCTCTCGGCGCCCGACCAACTCCGCCAGCGCGTCGCCTTCGCCCTCAGCCAGATCCTCGTCGTCTCCGACCAAAACGGCGTCCTCGCCAACAATTCCCGCGCCCTCGCCAATTACTACGACATTTTGGTCCGCGGCGCCTTCGGCAACTACCGCCGGATCCTCGAGGAGGTCAGCCTCAGCCCCATCATGGGCGTCTACCTCAGCCACCTCCGCAACGGCAAAGCCACCTTCGACGCCGCCGGCCGCCAGCTCACCGCCGCCGACGAAAATTACGCCCGCGAGATCATGCAGCTCTTCTCCGTCGGCCTCGTGCAGCTCCAGCCCGACGGCACCCTCAAGCTCGATCCCACCGGCGCCACGATTCCCACCTACGACAATCGCACCATCCCCGAGATGGCGAAAATTTTCACCGGCTGGGCCTTCCGCTCCGCCAACCCCGTTCCCAATTTCCGCGCCGAGCCCACCAACTACCTCCAGCCCATGATGCTGTATCCGGCGTTTCACGACGACGGCCCCAAGACCATCCTCGGCGGCATCACGCTCCCCGCGCGCCAGGGCGGCGAGAAGGACCTCGCCGACACCCTCGACGCCCTCTTTCAGCACCCCAACACCGCCCCCTTCGTCTCAAAGCAGCTCATCCAGCGCCTCGTCACCTCCAACCCCAGCCCCGGCTACGTCTACCGCGTCGCCTCCGCCTTCGCCGACAACGGCCGCGGCGTCCGCGGCGACATGACCGCCGTCGTCCGCGCCATCCTCATGGACTACGAGGCCCGCTCCCCCGCCGTCGCCGCCACCGCCAGCTTCGGCAAACTCAAGGAACCGCTCCTCCGCGCCACCGCTGTCCTCCGCGCCTTCGACGGCGGCGCCCACAACGGCCGCGTCGCCATCACCAATCCCGAGGGCGCTCTCGCCCAGGCCGCCCTCCGCGCGCCGACCGTCTTCAATTTCTTCGAGCCCGGCTACGTCCACCCCGGCGCCCTCGCCCAGGCCGGCCTCGTCGCTCCCGAGTATCAGATTCTCACGGACACGACCGCCATCTCCACGCCCAACCAGCTCTGGAACTACATCTACGCCACCCGCTCCGCCATGCCCGGCACCACCACCGTGCTCAACCCCGCCGAAGGCACCGTGGGCGTCCTC
>JBILLY010000460.1:0-4511 GCA_044375835.1 Opitutaceae bacterium | reverse complement strand
CCGGATCAGGGGGCGCGGTAGGAGACTTGGGCGAAGTAGGCGCCGCAGAGGTCGGCGCCGGCGGCGTCCTGGAACCAAGCTTGGAGCGTGGTGCGGCCGGCGGGGAGGCGGAGACGGAAGCGGGCGCCGAGGTCGCCGGGTTTGGTGGCGGCGCGGTGCGTCTGGCCGGCGACGGCGAGTTGGGCGGCGGCGATGGGCAGGGCTTTGCCGGGCGGGGTGACGTTGCCGTCGAGGGGGGCGGCGAGATCGAAGGGCCAGCGACGGAGCTCGATCTCGTAGTCGCCGGCGCGCTCGACCTGCACATGCCAAGGGCCGCCGCGGGGGCCGCCGACGGCGTTGCGGACGTGGTTGGAGTTGTCGGCGTAGGCGTCCTGCCAGTCGCTGCTGGTGAGTTCGACGACGGGTTGGACGGCGGCGCCGAGGCTGACGGGGACGTAGTCGTCGAGGCGCGGGGCGACGGTGGCCCACCACTCTTCGTAGCGGCGGCGGAGGTCGGCGACGACCTCGGGGCGGGCGGCGGCGAGGTCCTTTTCCTGTGCCCGGTCGGTGGATACGTCGTAGAGTTCGGTCCCGTGGACGAGGCGCCACGGGCCGCGGAGGACGGCGCTTTGGAATTTCTTGGGGCCGGTGGTGTCCTTCTGGCCGGCGCCGGGGCCGTATTGGACGACGAGGGTGCGGTCGGGGAGTGCGTCGGCGGCGCCGCGAAGAAGCGGGGCGAGGTCGAGGCCGTCGAAGGCGGGGCCGGCGGGCTTGGGCACGCCGGTGAAGGCGAGGAGCGTGGGCAAGATGTCCTGCACCTGGGTGAGCGCGGCGACGTCGCCGGGCGGGCGGAGGCCGCCGGCGGGCCAGCGGATGAAGCACGGGACGCGGTGGCCGCCCTCGTAGTAGGTGACCTTGCGGCCGCGGAGGCCGGCGTTGTGGACGGCGGCGCCGGCGGTGCCGCCGTTGTCGGTCATGAAGAGGACGACGGTGTTGTCGCGCAGGCCGGTCTCGCGGAGGAAGGTTTCGAGGCGGCCCATGTTTTCGTCGATGTTGGCGAGCATGGCGAAGAAGGCGGGGGCGGGCTTGCCGGCGAAGGGCGCGAGGTATTTTTCGGGGACGGTGTGGGGCGTGTGGGCGGCGTGCAGCGGGATGTAGCAGAAAAAGGGCGCGGCGGCGTCGCGTTGGCGGCGCATCCACGTCATCGCTTCGTCGAAGCAGAAATCGGTGATGTAGCCGGGAAACTTTTCCGGCTTGTCGCCGCGGATGACGCGGCCCTCGACGAGGACGTTGGAAAACTCGGGGGCGCTGGTGAAGCCCCAGCCCTTGGTCCAGACGGCGGTCTGGAAGCCCTTGTCCATCGGGCGGTGCGGGTAGCTGTCGCCGAGGTGCCACTTGCCGAAGATGCCGGTGCGCCAGCCGGCGGCGGCGAGCATCTGCGGGGCGGTGACGAATTCGGGGCGGAGGTAGGTGCGCGCGGAGGTGACGGAGGTGACGCCGGTGCGGAGACCGTGGGCGCCGGTGAGAAGCTGGCCGCGGGTGGGCGAGCACATGGGCGCGACGTGGAAATCGGTGAGGCGCACGCTCTCGGCGTGGAGGCGGTCGATGTGCGGCGTTTTGAGGAACGGGTGGCCGTGGCAGGAGAAGTCGCCGTAGCCGGCGTCGTCGACGAGGACGATGACGATGTTGGGCTTGGCGGCGGGCGCGGCGGCGCGGAGTGATTGCGGCGCGGCGAGGGCGACGGCGAGTGCGGCGACGGCGGCGAGGAGCGGAGCGGAGAACCGGCGGAGGCGGGCGAGGGCGGAGCGGGGCATGGCGCGGAGGTCGGAAAAGCGGGAAAGGCGAAAGGCGGAAGGCGGAAGGCGAAAGGCGGAAGGCGAAGGACGGAGGACGGGAGGCGAAAAGCGGCAACGGGGGCTTTGCGCGGGTGGGGTGCGGGAACGGTCAACGGGCGGGGTCAAACGCTCAATGCTCAACTGCGGCGCGTGCGGCCGGAGCGGATGCGGCGCTACGCGAAGCCGGCGAAAATGCGGGCGGCGTGGGTCGCACTCTGGCGATGGGCGGCGACGGCGTCGAGGGTGCGGGGCGTGCCTTTTTCCGGGGCCTGTTCCAGCACCAGGAGCGGGGCGACGCGGCGGGCGCGGAGGACGGCGGCGAGGCGCGGGTAGTCGATATCGCCTTCGGCGGTGAAGACCTCGGTCCAGATGCCGTCGCGGGATTGCCGGAGGTGGAGCTCGACGATGCGGTCGGCGTAGCGGTCGACGACGTCGAAGAGCGCGACCTGGGAATCGCCGCAGCCGCGGTAGACCCAATGCACGTCGAGGCAGAAGCGGACGTGGGCGGGGTCGGTGGCGGAGAGCATGTGGTGGAATTCGCGGGCGCCGGAGCGGAGCTCGATGTCGTGGTTGTGGTAGGCGAGGGTGAGGCCGAGGGCGCGGAGGTCGGCGCCGAGGCGGTCGAGGGCGGCGGCCTGGGTGCGGAGCTGGGCGTCGGTTTTGTTTTCGGGGCCGCCCCAGCGAAGGGGGGCGGGGTTGGTGACGATGATTTTGGCGCCGAGCGGGCGGGCGGCGCGGGCGAGGGCGAGGACCTCGGCGTGGCTGGCGGCGGCGAGCGCGGGCTCGTGGAGGGCGCTGTTGACGTAGAAGGAGCGGAGGGCGAGGCCGGCGGCGGCGAGGCGGGCGGCGAGGCCGTCGAACTCGGCGGGCGAGCGCACGGCGGGTTCGTAGCCGGCGAGGCCGGACGAGGCGACGGCGGCGAGGGACTCGGCGGTGTGGAGGGGAAACGTGAGCTGGTCGCGTTTGGCGAACTGGCCCCAGGGGTAGGTGTTGGTGGCGAGGAACGGCGCGGCGGGGGCGGAGGCCGGCGCGGCCGCGGTGCGTAGCGGAACGGAGGATACGGCGAGGGTCGCGGCGGCGGAGAGGAAGGTGCGGCGGTGCATGGGACGCGAAGCGGAAAAGCGGGAAAGCGGAAAATCGGGAAACGGGGAAACCGAGATTGCGATGAACGGGGGCGAGGTGAGGCGGGGTTCAGTCGCGGGGGAGGGCGTCGCGGTCGCGGGCGGCGGCGGCGGCGAGGCGGGCGCGCAGGGCGGCGAGGATTTCGGGGTGGCGGGCGGCGAGGTTGGTGGTTTCGCCGGGGTCGGCGACGAGGTCGAAGAGTTCCTCGCGCGGGGCGGGGGCGGCCGCGACCGGGCGGGCGGCGGTGGTGGACGTCGAGGCGGGGGAGGGCTGGACGGTGGCCGCGGCGGGGGCGGCCGAGGTGGGGGCGGAGGGAACTGCGGACACGGCCGCAGGGGCGGCGGCGGGTGTGGTTTTCTTTTTCCCGGCGGCGGGCGGGGCGTGGACGATGAGCTTCCAACGGCCGTGGCGCAGGGATTGGGCGCGCCAGCCGGGGGCGACGGCGTAGATCGCGCGCTCGGGCGGCGGGGTGTGGGCGGTGAGCAGCGGGAGGAGGTCGGTGCCGTCCCACCGGAGGTCGCGGTCGGGGCGGTAGCCGGCGAGGGCGGCGAAAGTGGGAAACCAGTCGGTGATCTGGACGGGGGCGTCGACGCGGCCGGGGCGGATGCGGCCGGGCCAGGAGACGAGCGTGGGCACGCGGACGCCGCCTTCGTAGAGCTCGCCCTTCTGGCCGCGCCACGGGAGGTTGCTGCCGGGGAGGCGGCCGGAGGGGCATCCGTCGTCCGGATACGAGCGGTCGTTGTTCTCGGCGGTGCTGCCGCCGTTGTCGCTGGTGAAGACGAGGAGGGTGTTTTGGCGCGCGCCGATTTTTTCCAGGGTGGCGACGATGCGGCCGACGGCGTCGTCGAGGTGCATGACGGCGGCGGCGTAGTGGCGGGCGACGTCGCCGGTGATGGCGGCGGGCACGCGGGCGAGCCACTCGGCGGGCTCCTTCACGGGCAGGTGGACGGCGGTGTAGGGCAGGTAGAGGAAAAAAGGTTGGGTGCGGTCGCGGGCTTCGAGCCAGCGGACGGCCTCGGCGGTGAGCAGGTCGGTGACGTGACCGGACTCGGTGAGGAGCGTGCCGCCGCGGTGCCAGGTGGCGGTGAACGGGCCCTGTTTGTAGCCGTGGCTGTAGGGGCTGACGCCGCCGGCGAGGGAGCCGTAGCTGTGGTCGAAGCCGAAGCGTTGCGGGCCCTGGTCGGGGCGGGAGCCGAGGTGCCATTTGCCGACGAGGGCGGTGGCGTAGCCGCGGGTGCGGAGGGCTAGGGGAAGGGTGACGATGTCCCAAGGGAGGGCGCGCTCGTTTTGCGGGGAGGTGACGCCGAAGCGGCTCCAGACGCGGCCGGTGAGGAGACCGGTGCGGGTGGGGCTGCACACGGGGGCGACGGTGTGGGCGACGAGTTCGAGGCCCTCGCGGGCGAGGCGGTCGAGGTGCGGCGTGGGCGCGGGGCCGCCGTGGAAGGCGACGTCGGCCCAGCCGAGGTCGTCGGCGAGGATGAAGACGAGGTTGGGCGGCCGTGAGGGTGATGACGGGGCGGAGGAGGCGGACGGGGTGGCGGCGGCGGAGAGGAGCGGGAGGAAAGCGGAGAGAAG
>JBILLY010000458.1:0-4533 GCA_044375835.1 Opitutaceae bacterium | reverse complement strand
GGGAAGAAAGTGTGGAAGCTCACTTGCGCAGCGCCGGCAAGCTGGCGGCCGCGATCGCCTGTCCGTGGCGCTTGTCCTTTTCGTCCGGCGTGTGGAGCCCGATCCGCTCCGCCAACTCCGGAAACTCCGCCGCGAGCACGCGCCGCGCCTGGCTCAGAATGAGATCGCCGCCGGTGCCCGACGTGACGCGACCGAGCACGAGCACGTGCCGCAGTGCGTAGAAATCCGCGTAGTGCGCGATCGCATACCCGAACACCGTGCCGATCGATTCGTAGATCCCGCGCGCCCGCGCATCCCCGGCCGCCATGGCCGTCTGCACCTCGATCAATTGCTCCGGAAACGGCATGCCCGCCGGAAAGCCGAAGCCGGCCAGCTGCGCGAGCCGCGCCACCCCTTGCTGCGAGAAATACTGCACCCCGCACCCGATGTCGCCCGACCACTCGTCCCGCGGTGCGTTGGCGCCGTAGTCGACCGGGGCGAAGGCCAGCTCGTTCAGCCACGGCGTGATGCCGCCCGCCGGCGTCACGTAGCCGCCCGCCTGGCTGGTGCCCATCGAGACCCCGAGCACCGCGCCGTCGCCGAGCGACATCGATCCGGCGAGCGCCGTCACTTCGCCGTCGTTGGCGACCTCGAACGGCACGCCGCCCCAGCGCTCCTGCAGCGTGAAAAACATCCGCCGGATATGCGTCTCGAACGGATCCGCCGGCACCCCGCGGAACAGCGACGCCACGCGCACCTCATTGTCGACGTAGACGCCCGCCGCGCTTCCGCCGATCGCATCCACCCTCGGCAAATGCGCCGCCGCGCGCCGCAGCGAATCGTGCACGCCCTCGATATGGTAGT
Organism: Opitutaceae bacterium; assembly: GCA_044375835.1. Lineage (GTDB taxonomy): Bacteria > Verrucomicrobiota > Verrucomicrobiia > Opitutales > Opitutaceae > ER46. The sequence goes on along the minus strand of JBILLY010000458.1, from coordinate 3,690 downwards.
TCGGGTCCTTTTGAAAATAGGGATCCCACGCGATCTCCTCGGAGAAAACGACCTTGCCGTCGATCACCGCGGCCGCCTTGCGGTCGCTGCCACCGAGGTCGAACCCGATGCGGCACCCGTCGAGATTGCGCCCCAACGGCAACGTCGCCGTCTGCTCCGCCGGCAACTCGTCGAAGCGCGCCGCCTGGATCTCGAACGCCCGCCCGTGGACTTTTTCCCCCATGAACGCCTGGTCGAACGCCCGCGCCCCGCCCGGCGCGTAGGCCGCCCGCAGCGCCGGCACGAGGTCGTCCGCTCCGGCGATCCGCACCGTGCAACCGCCCTTCTGCCAGAGCAGAAACTTCAGCAGGCGCTCGACGTGGATCAGATTCGCCGCCGCGGCCGGATGGCCGGCCGCGAGCAGACGCGCGTCGACGCGCGCCGTGCCGCCGCTCGCCTTGCTCAGCGTCAGGGCGAAGGGCCGCGCCTTCGGATCGGCGTCGACCAGCGCGCGAAACGCGCGGTTCCACAGGGCCGCGGGCACAAACTCCCGCTCCAGCGGCGGGACGATTTTCGGAGCAATCGGAAGCATCGGAGGGGAATGTCGTTCAGAGTTTCGCGCGCGCGAAAGCTTCGATCGCCTCGTAGTCCGCGAGGCCCAGTTGGTCATACACCGCGGCCAGCGCCCGGTTCTGGTGCTCCGCCTGCTGCCACGGCTCGCGCAGGCCTGACGACACCGGCGTCTGGCTGCGTTGGCTCTTGTGGTGGAACACCGCCTGCGTCTTCAGCGCCAGTTCGCGCGGGCTCAGCGGCACCGCCATGTCGATATCCGGCGCCTCCCACGGCGTGTCGACGCCGCGAAAGACCCAGGCGCGGCAGTCGCGATACCAGTCCTCGCCCGCCACCTCCCGGCACGCCCGCCGCACCAGCTCGAAACAGACCGCGCTCACCGACGACGGATCGTCGCGGTCGCCCGTCAGGAAAATCTGGTTGGGCATGAACTCCCGCAGCACCCGCACCACCGCCGCCGTGTCCGCGGCATCGGGCGCGAACTGACGGTAACGGCCGCGCTCGTAGAACCCGAGATCGAGGAAACGCGCCTGGTCCTTCGAGAATGCGCAGTCGCGCAGCGACGCCCGCGCTTCGCCGCGGCGGAGCAGGCCCTTGAGGCTGCGGATGCGCGCCGAGTCGCTCGCAAACGCCGCCTTCGCCAGCAGTTCATCGCGGGTCGCCCGCGCAAACTCGGTCACCGGTCCGTCCGTCTGCGCGAAGCTTTGCGCGAGTTCGCCCACGAGATCGGCCGCCATCACCGCCTCTTCGTCCGGCACCGCCAGGTTGCCCGAGGTAACGTAAACCACCATCACCGTGTGCCCCTGTTCCTTCAGGCGCCGCAGGGTCCCGCCCATGCCCAGCACGTCGTGCGACGGCTCCGGGCTGAAGACGACCACGCGCTTGGGAAACGGCGACGCGCGCTCCGGCCGCGACGAGTCGTCCGCATTGGGCTTCCCGCCCGGCCAGCCCGTGATCGTGTGCTGCACTTCGTTGAAGATCCGGATATTCAGCGCATACGACGGCCCGCTCTCCGTGAGCAGGTCCGCCATGCCGTGCTCGCTGTAGTCCTCGTCGAGCAGTTTCAGGATCGGCTTCTTGACCGTCTGCGACAGCCAGATCACCGCCCGCCGCGTCAAAGCCGGCGTCCACGCCACCGGCGCGACCAGCCAAGGGAAGCGCACGCGCGTCAATGCCGACGCCGCCGCCCGATCCACGAAAAACCGCACCTGCGGGTGCCCCTGCAGGAAGCTCGCCGGCAACGAATCGTCGGGCGTGCCCTCGACCGCCTTGGCCAGCACCGCCGCCTTCGATTCACCCCACGCCAGCAGCACGATGCGCCGCGCGTCCAGAATCGTGCCCACGCCCATCGTGATCGCATGCCGCGGCACATTGGCCTCGCCGAGGAAGTCGCGCGCCGCATCGCGCCGCGTGAGTCCGTCCAGCGTCACCATGCGCGTGCGCGATTCGCGCGTGGAGCCCGGCTCGTTGAAACCGATGTGGCCCGTGCGGCCGATGCCCAGCACCTGCAGGTCGAGCCCGCCGCAGGCCTTGATCTTCTCCTCGTAGCCGCGGCACCACGCGAACACCTCGCTCCGCGCCACCGTGCCGTCCGGCACGTTCACGTTCCCGGCGGGGATGTCGATGTGGTTGAAGAGCTGCTCGTGCATGAAGCGCCAGTAGCTCTCCGGATGCTCGCGCCCGAGCCCGTAGTATTCGTCGAGATTGAAGGTGATGACGTTCTTGAAGCTCAGCCCCTTCTCGCGGTGCAGCCGGATCAGCTGCTTGTAGAGCCGCACGGGCGTCGACCCCGTCGCCAGGCCGAGGACCGTTGGCCGGCCGTTGCGGTCGTTCTTCCGGATCATCTCCTCGATCTCGCCCGCCAGCTGCGCGCACGCTTCGTCCGCCGACCCGAAGACTTCCGTCGCGATCCGCTCGCGTTGCTGCGCCTCCGCGCTGGAAGCGGAAGCGGCGGCCGCCCCGTCGGAAGCGGCCATTTGCCCGCGACGCGCATACTTCTGCACGATGGCGCCCATCTGCTCCTGCTGCGATTCCAGGCTCGTCAGCAGCGCGAACTGATTCCGCGCCCGGTCCAGGTTGTGCCCCGGCCGGTGCACCTTGAAATACACATCCCCGTCGAGATGGTCCGTAAGGAACCGCATCCCGATCTCAAAGGTGATCAAGCGCCCCGCGAAGGCCAGGTGCGCGATCTCCGCGTCGTTGAGGAACCCCCGCGCCGTGCTCAGGTAACCCTCGGCCAGCGCCTCGAAGATCGGCAGGCGCGCCTGCACCTTCGCCAGATCGCGTTCGTCCTCCGCCGCCGCGTTGGTCGCCGAGCGCACCATGTCGCCGAAGTCGTAGAGCGCGAGCCCGGGCATCACCGTGTCGAGGTCGATCACGCACACGCCCGCGTTGGTCGTCGTGTCGATCAACACGTTGTTCAGCTTCGTGTCATTGTGCGTCACCCGCTCCGGGATCGCGCCGCTGGCCTGTAGATCCAGCAGCACATCGACCATCGCTTCCCGCTCGAGCGCGAAGGCGATGTCCGCCGCCGCCGCCGCTTTCCGGTCGGCCGGCGCCGCCGCGATCGCCCGCCGCAGCGCCTCGAACCGTTGCCGCGTATGGTGGAAGTTCGGGATCGTCTCGTGCAGCCGCTCGCCGGGCAGATCGACGAGCATCTTCTGGAAGTCGCCGAAAGCCTTCGCCGCCTCGCGCGCGACTTCCGGCGTCTCGATGATATCGTGGCTCAGCGCCCCCTCGATGAACAGGTAGCAGCGCCACGCGCCCGTCTCGTCCCGGTGCAGATTACCTCCCTTGCGCGTCGGCACCAGAGTGAGCGCACGGCGGACCGCATCCGGCGCACCGGAAGCCACCGCCCGCCGCGCCGCGTGCGCCGTGACGCGCGCGACATTCTCCATCACCCGGTCGACCTGCTTGAAGACGTTCTCGTTGATCCGCTGCAGAATGTAGCGCACCAGCACGCCGCCCTGGTCGAACGTCACCGCGTAGGTGTCGTTGATGTGGCCGTTGCCGTAGGGCCCGCCGCCGTTGAAGTTGCCGTGCAGACGGAAAGCGGCCGAAATCGCGCGCAGATCGGGTTGCGGGGAGGTCGTCGGGGACATCCGTGGAGCACAACATCGCCGCCACTCGTTGCGCAACAGA
>JBILLY010000658.1:0-3520 GCA_044375835.1 Opitutaceae bacterium | reverse complement strand
CAGACAAGGCGAGCAGGCCGAAGCCGCGGGCGGTGGGGAGGCGCATGGGGTGGGGTGGATGGGAGCGGGCGGGGCGAGGCGGATCAAACGCGTTTTTCTTGCAGGAAGGAGGTGACGTTCGGAGTGAGCAAAGCCCGCGCTTGAAGGAGACGGCACTGGCCGCACGCTCGGGGCAATCATGACCAAGCGCCTCAAGGTCCTCGCGGCCGACGACGAGACGGAAATCTGCAATCTGATCCGGCATTGGCTCGAGGCGGCGGGGCACGAGGTGCAGTGCGCCGGCAGCGCGCGTGCGGCGACGGCGGTGCTGAAGGCAGGGCCGATCGACCTGGTGGTGACGGATATTCTGATGCCGGATGGCGATGGGCTCGATCTGATCGCGGAGACGAAAAAGCTGCAGCCGGGCGCGCGGTTGATGGCGATGTCGGGCGGCGGACGCTACGTGGACACGAACGATTGCCTGCGCATGGCGCGGGGGTTCGGGGCGCATGCGGCGTTGAACAAACCGTTCAACCGCGAGCAATTCGAGGCGGGGGTGGCGCTGGCGCTCGGGCCGTTGCCGGATCCGGCGGCGTGGTGACGCGGGGACGGGCGTCGGCCGGAGCGCAGAGCCGCGCGGAGACGGGAGAGGGCGGCGCCTCGCCGGCTAGCCGGCTGTGGCCGGCGGGGGCGCGGTGCGAGGGCGGGCCGAGGCGGCGAGCATCGTCTCGAGCGACGCGCGGATCGCGGCCATGAGCGGATCGCCGTCGGGCCCGCGGGCGCGTTCGGGAGACACCTCGAGCGCGGGGCCGACCTCGACGACCGCGCGCAGCGGCGCGTGGACGCGGGCGCGGTCGGTGAGGTCTTCCTCGAAACGCTCGATCGTCTCGAGCAGGCGCTCGGGCGTGGGATCGGCGGCGAGGTAGTCGGGCGGATAGCAGGAAAGCTGCTGCGCGAGGTAGATGTCGGCGAGGTGGCGCCAGCGGCGCTGGAGCTCCGTTTCCGGCAACGTGCCGGCGGCCATTTCCGGGACGAGGGCGATGCGGAGCAGTTTGACGCGGCCGACGATCGCGGGCTCGCGCCGGCCCTTGACCCATTCGGCTTCGAGCGGGACGAGCAGGTGATCGATGAGGCGGGCGAGGCGGTCGGCGACGGGGCCGGGCTGGGCGGCGCCGAGGTATTCGAGTTCCTTGAGGGCGAGGAGGGCGCCGCCGATGCGGGCGATGCGCTCGACCAGCGGCAGGTCTTCGGCGGGGCGCCACGAGAGCCGCCGCTCGATTTCGGCGAGCACGGGGCGCGCGGTGGCGGCGATGTCGCCGTCGAAGAGGTAGCGGATGGCGACGGGGTGGACGACGACGCGGCCGGGCGGGACGGCGGCGGCGCGCTGTTTGGCGGCGCCGCGGGCCATGAGGGCGGTGCCCTCCATGAGGTGGTTGAGGAGGTCGTTGTGGCGGGAGATGACGCCCTCGGGGAAGATCACGAGCGGGCGCTCGGCCTCCGCGGCGAGCTGCATGGCGGTCTTGAGGGATTCGCGGTCGCTGCCCTCGCGGTAGATGCTGAAACAGCCGAGGCGCGGCAGCAGGTAGGATTGCAGCCACGTCTGCATGAAGACGTGCCAGCTCGCGATGATGTAGAACGGCCGGCCGACCGCATAGGAAAGCGGGCCGAGCACGAGCGGGTCGCAAGGGCGGCAGTGGTTGGGGGCGAGCAGCACGCCGTGGCCGGCGGCGAGGGAGGCGCGGAGGTTTTCCACGCCGCGCAGCTCGACGCCGACGATGCCGGCGCTGCGGCGCAGGTAACCGGGCAGGAGGAAACGAAACACGTGCCACCAGAAGCGGCCGCGGCGCGGCGGGACGAAGCGGTAGGGTTGCGCGATGACGACCTTTTGCACGCGGGCGAAGCGTGGGCGGCGGCGGTGCGCGGGGTCAAGCGGCCGGGCGCGGCGGCGGGTGTCCGCGTGGAGTCCGCCGGTAGTTGCGGTAGACGCCGTAGCCGGCGCCGACGAGGGCGGTGAGCGCGGCGGGGACGTAGAGGGTATCGTAGGCGAGGCGCGCGAAAAGCAGGGCGCCGGCCACGCCGCCGCCGGCGAACCCGCCGAGCAGCGCGAGCCAGAGGCGGAACCGACGCCAATCCTGTTTCATCCCGCGCAGCAGGTGGCCGAGGAAAATGCCGAGGTCGGTGAACACGCCGGAGACGTGCGTCGTGCGCAGGACGGCGCCGCTGTAGGTGCTCATCATGGCGTTCTGCAGGCCGCAGGCGGCGGAGGCGAGGTAGTCGCCGAGGGCGTGATGGCGGTTGAGGAAGGCGACGGCGGCGACGAGCAGCGCGGACTCGAGCAGGAGCGCGACGCCGTAGCGCCGGCCGAGGTGGAGCGTGCTGTCGCGGATGATGAAGCCGCTGACGGTGGCGCCGGCGACGAAGGCCGCGATGAGCGCGGCGAGGTGGGTGACTTCGCCCGCGCGGCCCTCGGCGACCGCGATGCCGAGCAGCGTGGTGGTGCCGGTGAGGTGCGTGACGCCCTGGTGCGTGAAACTGAGGAAACCGACGGCGTTGATCAGGCCCGCGATGAACGCGAGCGCGAGGGCGCCGACCCAGACCCATGGCGGCAGTTTGGAGATCATCGCGGTGTGCGGACCGACAGCAAATGCGGCGCCACGCTGGGAAACGCGGACGGGCGTGGCGAGTTTTCCGGGGATGATGCCAACGAAAGACGGCGGGGCCGGAACAGTTGCGCGCCGTCCGGCGGTGACGGTGTGGCGGCTTTACGCGGCGAAACAAATCGCCCTCATTGGCCGGTCGCGGGATAACCCGCCGACTCCGCACCGCATGTCCGACCTCACGAACCTCGCGCTCCCGCACATCGCCCAGCTCCACGCCTACACGCCCGGCCTGCAGCCGACGGAGCCCGGCTGGGTGAAGCTCAACACCAACGAGTGCCCGTATCCGCCGAGCCCGCGGGTGGCGGAGGCGCTGCTCCGCGAGATCGGCGCCGGGGCCGAAGCGGGGGCGTCGCTCCGGCTCTACCCGAACCCGAAGAGCGGTCCGCTGCGGGCGACGATCGCGCGGCTGCACGGGCGCGAGAACCCGACGCTGACGGAAGCGCACGTGTGCGTGGGCAACGGCTCCGACGACATCCTGAACCTGCTCGTGCGGGCGTTCTGCACGCAGACGGCGGCGGCGGGGCTGACGTTGCCCAGCTACTCGCTCTATCCCGTGCTGGTGGGTATCCAGGACGGCCGCACGACGGTGATCGAGTTCGGGCGCGATATGGCGCTGCCGGTGGAGCGGATCGCGGCGTCGCCGGCGCGGGCGTTTTTCCTCACGAGCCCGAACGCGCCGACGGGCGTGGCCTTCGCCAACGCGGACCTCGAGCGCGTGCTGGCGACCTACCGCGGGCTCTTCGTGGTGGACGAGGCTTATGCGCCGTTTGCGCGCGAGAACGCGGTGCCGCTGCTCGCGAAATATCCCAACCTCGTCGTCGTGCGCACGCTCTCGAAGGCGCACGCGCTCGCGGGCATCCGCGTGGGCTACGCGCTGGCGC
>JBILLY010000051.1:0-12788 GCA_044375835.1 Opitutaceae bacterium | reverse complement strand
TGCGGCCTCGACGGCAAGATGACCTTCTTCGTCGCGGGCGATCCGCTGCCGCAGCCGAGATCGTCGCGATGCCCCGAGTTTCCCGTCGTGGTGCCCACCTGGTGACGGCCGCATGATCGCCGTCATCGACACCGGAATCTGCAATCTGCGGAGCGTCACGAAGGCGCTCGAGGCCGTGGGCGCGGATATCCGCGTCGTGCATACGCCGGCGGAGGTCGCGGCCCTCGGGGCCGGCGGACTCGTGCTGCCGGGCGTGGGCGCGTTGCGCGACTGCGTGGCGTCGCTGCGCGGTTCCGGGCTCGACGCGACCGTGCGCGACTGGATCGGGGCGGGCCGGCCGTTTCTGGGCGTGTGCCTCGGGATGCAGGCGCTCTTCGAGCATTCGGAGGAAGGCGGCGGGGACGGCACGGCGGGGCTCGGGATTTTTCCGGGGCGCGTGGTGCGGTTCCGGCGGCCGCGGGAATTCAAGGTGCCGCACATGGGCTGGAACACGGTGCGTTTCGTGCAGCCGGATTCGCCGCTGGCGGCGGGACTCGCGACGGAGGGCGAAGCGTTCTACTTCGTGCACAGTTTCCACTGCGTGCCGGCCGATCCGGCGCTGGTGCTGGCGGAGTGCGACTACGGCGGGGCGTTCTGCGCGGCGATCGCGCGGGGCCGCGTCTTCGCGACGCAGTTCCACCCGGAGAAAAGCCAGGCGAAGGGGCTGAGGATCTACGGCAATTTCGCGGCCGTCGCGGCGGCGGGTGACGATGCGCGCGGATAAGCGCGCATAAGTCGGGTGCGGCGGACGCGCGTCATCCGCTAATTCCGCGGCGCTCGTCCGGACGCGACCAAACTTTTCTTTGCCAGCGGCGGGGATTTGGCTTCGCTCGCCCGCGTATGTCCAAAACCGCCTCGCTGAAGATCGATGACAAAGACTACCCCCTGCCGGTCATCGAGGGCACCGAAGGGGAAAAGGCGATCGACACGCGCGCGCTGCGCACCGCGACCGGCTACATCGCCTTCGACCAAGGCTACGGCAACACCGGTTCGTGCGACAGCAAGATCACCTATCTCGACGGCGACAACGGCATCCTCCGCCACCGCGGCTACCCGATCGAGCAGCTGGCGCTGCACAGCGATTTCGTCGAGACGGCCTACCTCGTGATCTACGGCGAGCTGCCGACGCTGCAGCAGCGGAAGGATTTCGGGCTGCTCCTGCGCAAGAACGCGGCGGTGGAGACCCAGATGCAGAAGATTCTCGAGGGCTTCCCGACGAGCGCGTCGCCGATGGCGATGCTGTCGGCCCTGGTGAGCGCGTTGCCGGCGTATTACCCGGAGCTGGCGACGAACAATTTCGAGAAGGACCTGAAGACCTTCGACCTGGCCGCGGCGATCGCGATGTCGAAGATCCGGACCTTCGTCTCGATGATCTACCGCTACCAGCGGGGGCTGCCCTACATGTTCCCGAAGCAGGAGCTGCCGTTCTGCGAGAACTTCCTGCACATGATGTTTTCCGAGCCCTACAAGGACTACATCGCGATGCCGGAGGTGGCGAAGGCGCTGAACCTCGTGCTGCTGCTGCACGCCGACCACGAGCAGAACTGCTCGACGTCGACGGTGCGGATGGTCGGCTCGAGTTCCGCCAATCTCTTCTCCTCGATCTCGGCCGGCATCCACGCGTTGTCGGGCCCGCTGCACGGCGGCGCCAACGTGGCGGTGATGCAGATGCTCCAGTCGATCCACGACGAAGGCGACGACGGCACGCGCTTCATCGCGGCGGCGAAGTCCGGCTCGAAGAGCAATCGCCTCATGGGCTTCGGTCATGCGGTCTACCGCAATTTCGACCCGCGCGCGAAGATCATCGGCGCGGCCTGCGACGTGGTGCTCAACAAGCTCGGGATCGAGGATCCGCTGCTGAACATCGCCAAGAACCTCGAGCAGGCGGCGCTGAAGGACGACTACTTCATCTCGCGGAAACTGTATCCCAACGTCGATTTCTACTCCGGCATCATCATGCGCGCGGTGGGCATCCCGATGAACATGTTCACGACGATGTTCGCGATCGGCCGGGCGCCGGGCTACATCGCGAACTGGAAGGAAGTCGCCTCCAACCCGAAGGGCCGCATCTACCGTCCGCGGCAGATCTACGTCGGCGCGGTGAAGCGCGACTATCTGCCGATCGCGCAGCGCGGCTGAGGGGCGGAACCACCGGCCCGGGCCGATTCCCCGGTCTCCGCGACAGTGAGTCGAGGCGTCCGAAATCGGACGCCTTTTTTGCATCCCGCTGCGGCCGCGAACTCCTGCGATCGCGCGGACGTGCGTCGCGGCAGACGCGAAACGCGTGCCGGTTCAGGGCGCCTTCGGCTCTTCCTTGGCCGGCGCGCCGTGCATGATCTCCTCGAGCTGGAGGCCGCTCAGTTTCGTGAGGCCGTTGAGCAGTTTCCAGAAGACGAAGATCGTCACCGCCGTCGTGGGCAGCACGATCACGGGCCAGCTGAGGAAATTCATGCGGCCGAGCTGCTCGTTGAAGGCGGTGGTGCCGGGCGAATCCTTGAGCAGCCAGCGGGCGAGGCCGTAGTTGAGCACGGCGCTGAGCAGAAACGACAGCGCCATGCCGTAGGTCGCGCGGTCGAGCAGGCGGTCGAACTCCGGGCGGCAGCCGCGGGCATCGAGCGCGGCCTCGACCTTGGCGGTGTCGATCACCTGGTCGTTCCAAAGGAGTTCGCGCACGAGCGGGCGCTTGGTGCGCATCGAGAGCAGCACGGCGACGCCGAAGAGGGTGGGGATGGCGGCTTCCTTGACGGCGAACCAGAAGACATCGGCCTTGAGCTGGTTGAGGCCGCCGGTGAGGAGGACGCTGGCGATGCCGACGATGGAGAAGAAATTGGTCTTCTTGCGCCGGATGAGATCCCACACGCCGTAGCCGATCGGGAAAATCAGCGCCACGACGATGCCGAGCTGCGGGCCCAGGCGATCCTCGCCGCTCAACTTGGTGAGCACGATCGTCGGGAGCGCGATGTTGCAGAGGAGATTGAGGAGCAGGTTTTCGCGCTTGGGCGGGACGGGCGGCATCGGGGCGAGCAAAGCGGGATGCGGGCGATGCGGAAGAGGAAAATGCGGACGGCAAATTCGTGTTCCCTGCGGGGCCAAACCGTGCAACGTCGGCGGTCCCATGATTCTGCTCGGGGTGAACATCGACCACTGCGCCACGCTCCGCCAAGCCCGTTACCGCGAGGCCGGGGCGACGACGGGCGGCGCCGTCGAACCGGATCCGGTGACCTTTGCGCTCGCGGCGGAACGTGCCGGCGCCGACGGCATAACCGTGCACCTGCGCGAGGATCGGCGGCATATCCAGGAGCGCGACGTGTGGCGGCTCCGCGAGTGCATCGCGACGCGGCTCAATCTCGAGATGGCGTGCACGCCGGAGATGACGGCCTTTGCGCTCAAGCTGAAGCCGGACTTCGTCTGCCTCGTGCCGGAAAACCGGCAGGAAGTGACGACGGAGGGCGGGCTCGACGTGCTGGGCAACCGGCAGCGGGTCGGCGCGTGTGTGGACGCGCTGGCGGCGGCGGGGATTTTGGTGAGCCTTTTCATCGACCCCGACGGGCCGCAGATCGAGGCGAGCGCGGCGCTGCGCGCGCCGTATGTCGAGCTGCACACGGGGGCCTACGCGCACGCTTGCCACACGCCGCGGCGGGCGGCGGAATTCGCGCGTCTGCGCGACGGCGCGGAGCGGGCCCGCGGCCTCGGGCTGACGGTCAACGCGGGGCACGGCATCAACTACGTCAACATCGCCGAAGTGCGCACGCTGCCGCACCTGCACGAACTCAACATCGGGCACAGCATCGTGAGCCGCGCGGTTTTCTCCGGCGTCGACGAGGCGGTGCGGGAGATGAAGGTGCGGATGAATTCATGACAGGGACCAAGGGACGAGGGACCAAGGGACCAAAGGACTTTCGGGCGGAGGCCGGGAGTTCAGGGCGGTTCGTTGGTTTTGGTTCCGGTCCTTTGGTCGCTTGGTGTTTTGGTCCCGTGGTCCTTTTTGCGGCATGAACATTTCCCTTCCTCCCGGCGGCGTGCTGATCGGACTCGGCGCGGACCTCATCGAAGTCGACCGCGTGCGCGGCGTGCTGGAGCGGCAGGGCGAGCGATTCATCGCGCGGGTCTTCACCGAGGAAGAGCAGGCCTACTGCCGGGGCATGACGCATCCGCACAAGCATTACGCGGCGCGGTTTGCGGCGAAGGAAGCGGTCTCGAAGTGCTTTTCGACGGGCATCGGCGCCGAACTCGGGTGGCGGTCGGTCTCGATCTACCACGGGGAGCGCCACCAGCCGCTGGTGCGGCTCGACGCGCAGGGCGAGGCGCTGCTCCGGCAAGTGGGGGCGACGCACGTGCATGTGTCGCTGTCGCACACGGAGACGATGGCGATGGCGGTGGCAGCGCTCGTGCGGGCCTGAGCGGCGCGGACACCGATGAGCCGCGACGCCGACGACGAGACGGAGGACGTCTATCCGCTGCGGAAAGCGGAGCCGAAGCTGTCGAAGACGCCGTCGTGGGTGATGGCAGGATTTCTGTTCGGTGCGGCGTGGATGTATCTCTGGCAGCGCGACGAACGCGCGCAGCAGCCGGAGCCGGCGCCGGTCCGGATCGTGGAGGTGCCCGCGAAACCGGCGGCGCCGCGGACGGCGCAGCCGTTGAGCACGATCGAGGCGGTGTGGGCGGCGGCGATCGAAGACGGGAAAACCGACATCGACTGGAGCGGCGACTTGACCGAAGTCGCGCTTTGGAACCGGCAGGAGCGGACCTTCGCGGATCTTTACGAGGTGAGGCGGGCGGGCGGGCAGTATTATTTCCGCACCATTCCGAGTCTCACGCGCCGCGTGGTGAATCGCGGCAAAGGGCTCGAAACGGCGCCCCTGCGCTTCACCGAATCGGAGGCGCGCTACCAGGAGTGGCTGGAGCACGGCCGCAGCGAGAAGCGGCCGGAGGTGCCGCTGCTGCCGGCGGCGCCGAAGCCGTAGCGATATCCCCATGTCGCCCGCCTGGCATCATCCGATTTTCTCCTGCGCCGCCGCGCGGGATTTCGAGGCGCGGCGCTTCGGCGGCGACGAGGCGAGGGAGTGGCCGGCGATGCTTCGGGCGGGGCGGGCGATCGCGGCGGCGGTGCGGCGGGATTTCCTCGAGACCGGACCGTGGCCTTTGGCGCCGCGGCTGCTGGTGCTGGTCGGCAAAGGGCACAACGGCGGCGACGCGCTGATCGCGGCGCGCGCGTTGCTGGAGGAGACGCCGGGGGCGACGGCGGAGGTGGTGTTTGTTTTCGGCGAGCGGGCGCTGCGTCCGCTCGCGGCACGGGCGGCGCGCGAACTGCGCGAAGCGGCCGGCGGGCGCGTGACGGTGGTGGGCGAGCCGCGGGGCGGCGCGGACGTGGCGCTGGACGGTGTCTTCGGCTTCCAGTATCGGCCGCCGGCGGAGCCGCGAGTGGCCGCGCTCCTGGCGGCGGTGAACGCGCTGCCGGTGCGCCTGCGCGCGGCGGTCGATCTGCCGAGTGCGGGGCTGTTCCGGGCTGACTTCACCTACGCGACCGGGATCGTGAAGGCACCGGTGGTCGGTGCGGCGGAGGCGGGACGGGTGCGTTATCTCGACCTGGGTTTCTTCGACGGGCCGAAACGTGAAGGTGAAGATGAGGGGGAACGTGAGAATGAGAGGGAACGTGCGGGCGCGGCGGAGCGCGTGTTGTTGCCCGAGGTGTTGGCGCCGTTGGCGGCGTTGCGGCCGGCGCGGTCGGACAAGCGCACCTTCGGTCACGTCGTGATCGTGGCGGGCTCGCGGGCCTTTCCCGGGGCGGCGCTGCTGGCGGTGCGGGCGGCGCTGCGCAGCGGCGCGGGGCTGGTGACGGCGTGCGTGCCGGAGTCGGTGGCGGCGGCGTTTGCGGCGCAGGCGCCCGAGGCGATGTGGACGGCGTGGCCAGAGACGCCGGGCGGCGGGCTGGCGCTGGAAGGGGAGCATCTTTTGCGGGAAAAGTGGGCGCGGGCGGACGCGGTGTTGCTCGGACCGGGGCTGGGTCGCGATCCGGAGACGTTGGCGTTGGCGCGGAGCGTGGCGGCGGCGTCGCCGGTGCCGCTGGTCATCGACGCGGACGCGTTGCAGCCCGAGATCGTCGCGGCGGGGACGGCCCCGCGCGTGCTGACGCCGCATGCGGGCGAGTGGGCGCGGATCGCGGCGGCGGTGCCGGGGGCGACGGCGGACACCGTGGTGGTGCGCAAGGGGCCGGTGACGCGGATCGAGCACGGCGGGCGGGCGTATCATTCGTTTTTCGGCGGTCCGGTGCTGGCGCGCGGCGGCAGCGGCGACGTGTTGGCGGGGCTGTGCGGCGGGTTGCTGGCGCAGACGCCGGCGGAGCCGTTGGCGGCGGCGGCGCGGGCGGCGGTGTGGCACGGGCGGGCGGCGGATCTGTTGGCGCGGGCGCGGGGCCAGACGGCGGTCACCGTGCTCGACCTGCTGGAGTTTTTGCCGGCAGCCTTGCGGAGCACGGACGATGAACGCTGACCTCACGGAACGACAGGCGCTGCTGGTGCTGAACGCGCTGCCCAACATCGGGCCGATCACGCTCAACCGGTTGCTCGACGCGCTCGGCGGCGATCCGCGCTCGGTGTTGACGGCGGGGAAGGCGACGCTCGAGCGCGTGAAAGGCGTGGGCCCGGTGATCTCGGCGACGGTGACGGCGTGGCGGGAGCATTTCGACCTAGCGCGGGAGGAGACGCGGATGGCGCAGGCGGGGGCGGACTTCGTGACGGGGCGCGACGCGGCGTATCCCCGCCTGCTGAAGGAAATCCACGATCCGCCGATCGGGCTGTATCGGAAAGGCAGTTACGACTTCGCGGCGCCCGGCGTGGCGATCGTGGGCTCGCGGCGCACGACGCTCTACGGGCAGGCGGTGGCGAAGAAGTTCGGCGCGGAGCTGGCGCGGCTCGGCTTTTGCGTCGTGAGCGGGCTGGCGCGCGGCATCGACACGGCGGCGCACGACGGCGCGCTGTCGGTCGGCGGGCGGACGGCGGCGGTGCTCGGGTGCGGGGTCGACATCGTCTACCCGCCGGAGAACTTGGATCTCTACCGGAAGATCGCGGCGGAGGGCGCGGTATTGTCGGAGTTTCCCTTCGGGCGACGGGCGGACCGGCAGTCGTTCGCGATGCGCAACCGGATCGTGGCGGGCATGTGCGAGGCGACGATCGTGGTGGAGAGCGACGTGGACGGCGGGGCGATGATCACGGCGAAATTCGCGGGCGAGCAGGGGCGGTTGATCTTCGCGGTGCCGGGCCGCATCGACCAGAACACGAGCGCGGGCTGCCACCAGCTGATCCGCGACGGGGCGACGCTGATGACGAGCGTGGACGACCTGCTGTCGGAGCTGAGCTATCTGGACGGACTGCGGCCGGCGGCGATCCCGCCGAAGCCGGGCGCGCAGCTCGAACTCGGCGCGGAGGCCGATGCGGCCGCCGCGCGGCCGGCGGGCGGCGGCGGCGGACCCGGCGGCGCGAGGGCGGCGGCGTTGGCGGGAGACGAAGCGACGGTGTTCGCGTGCTTCCGCGGCGGCGCGATTTTGGCGCCGGACGCGTTGGCGGCGCAGACGGGGCTGCCGATGGCGCAGCTCTCGGCGACGCTAATGATGCTGGAACTGAAGCGGCTGGTCGCGAAGCGGGCGGACGGGGCCTTCGAGGCGCGGGGCTGATCAGGCCGCTTTCCGGTATTTGGCGAAAAGGGCCTCGCGCAGTTTGGCGTATTCCTCGGGCGTCACCTTTTTGTCGACGAGGAGCTGGTCGAGGCGGTTGAGCTCGTCGATGAACTCTTTGGTTTGATTCGCCGCGGGCACGGCGGCTCCGGCCGACCTGGCGGTGTGCAGCCGCACGTTGATCGTCTCGGGGTGCAGGTTGTATTGCGCCCCGGTCATGGCGTCGACGCCCCACCCGATGAGGCCGCCGGCGATGATGTTGCCGGCGACGGCGCCGCCGATGGACTTGGTGACGGCGACGTTTTCGGTGTCGAAGCCCTCTTTCTCCAGCGTGATCATGTGATTCTGTTTGCGGCTCAACGTCACGGTGGTGGGCGTGGTGCCGGCGGGATTGCCGTCGACAGTCACGCGGGCGCCGGATGGCTCGGAGGCGATCGGGATCTGTTGCGTGGTGCCTTTGATGATGCTGGCGCAGCCGCCGAACTGCAGACTCAGGACGGCGAGGGCGAGCGCGGGGAGGAGGCGGCGGAGTTTCATGGGGTGGCGGCGACTCCGATGCCGCGGGGCCGCGAGGGCAAGGCGCAACCCGCTTATGACCCGGGCCACGAGAGCGTTGCGCAGGAACGGCGATCGGCAAAGATGACGGGCATGAAAACCCTTCGATCCGTTTTGCTCCTTGCCCTGTGCGTCCCGTGGTCGGCCTCCGCCGCCGAGTCGGCGCGGCGGGCGATCACGCACGCGGACACGTGGCTGATGAAGCGGGTGGGCGCCCCGACGCCGAGTCCGGACGGCAAGTGGGTGGTGTTTGCCGTCACGCAGCCGGCCTACGACGCGAAGGATCAGGCGTCGGACCTGTGGCTCGCGGCGGCCGACGGCGCCGAACCGGCTCGGCAGCTGACCTTCACGAAGGGGGCGGAGAGCGGCGCGGCCTGGAGTCCGGACGGGGCGCGGGTGGCGTTTGCGGCGAAGCGCGACGGCGACGACGCGCCGCAGCTCTACGTGCTCGACGTGCGGCGGGGCGGCGAGGCCGAGCGGATCACGAGCCTGTCGACGGGCGCGGCGACGCCGCGGTGGAGTCCCGACGGGACGCGGCTGCTGTTCACGAGCGAGGTGTATCCGGGGGCGGCGGACGACGCGGCCAACGTGAAAGCGGCGAAAGCGATCAAGGACCGGAAATACAACGCGCGGGTGCACGAGGGATTCCCGGTCAAGTATTGGGACCGGTGGCTCGACGAGCGGAAGCCGCACCTCTTCGTGGTGGAGGCGCGGGCGGGCGCGGCGCCGCGCGACGTGCTCGCGGGCTCGAAACTGGCGGCGCGGCCGGGCTTCGGCGGGCGGCAGACGGACAGCGGGTCGGACCTGCCCGCGGCCTGGACGCCGGACGGGGCGGCGATCGTGTTCGCGGCGGTCGCGAACCGCGACGAGGCGGCGTGGAAGGAAGTGCCGGTGCAGCTTTTTGCAGTGCCGGCGACGGGCGGGGAGCCGCGGGCCCTGACGGCGGACGCGGACTCCTACGGCGATCCGGAGTTTCTGCCGGACGGCCGCGGCCTCGCGGTGACGGTGGAACCGGGCGGCGACGGCAAGACCTACCACCACACGCGGCTGGCGGTGTATCCGTGGCCCTTTGACGCGACGAAGCGCACGGTGCTGAGCGCGCCGCTGGATCTTTCGGTGACGAAGTTCGCGGCGGGCCGCGACGGCGCGACGATCTATTTTTCCGCCGAGACCGGCCACGAGCTGAAACTCTACGCGGTGGACCGGGCCGGCGGGCCGGTGCGGCCGCTGGACCTGCCGGTCAAGGGCGTGCTCGGCGGCGTGGCGGCGGCGGGGACGGCGCTCGTGGCGACGCACGACCACGCGGGGCAACCGCCGGAGGTGGTGCGCATCGACCCGCAGGCGAAGACGGTGCGGCGGTTGACGACCTTCAACGACGCGCGGACGGCGGCGCTCGATCTGCCCGCCTTGGAGCACTTCACGTTCCGAAGCGCGGAAGGGCGGACGATCCACAATCTGCTGGTGCGGCCGGCGGGTTTCGATCCGGCGAAGAAGTATCCGTTGTTCGTGGTGATCCACGGCGGGCCGGCGCCGCAGTTCAAGGACGCGTGGGGCATCCGCTGGAACTACCATTTGCTGGCGGCGCCGGGCTACGTGCTGCTGTTGACCAACTACAAGGGTTCGAGCGGCTACAGCGAGGAGTTCGGGCAGGCGATCCAGCGGGATCCGTTGCGCGGTCCGGCCGACGAGATCAACGCGGCGGTGGACGAGGTGTTGCGGCGGTATGCGTTTGTCGACGGCACGCGGTTGGCGGCGGGCGGCGCGAGCTACGGCGGACATCTCGCGAACTGGCTGCAGGCGACGACGACCCGCTACAAATGCCTCATCTCGCACGCCGGCCTCGTGAACCTCGAGTCGCAGTGGGGCACGAGCGACGTGGTGTTCGGCCGCGAGCAGAGCAACGGCGGGCCGATCTGGGAGCAGGGCACGGTGTGGCGGGAGCAGAATCCCGTGCGCCTCGCGGGCAACCACGCCAAGAAAACCGGCTGGGTGACGCCGATGCTGCTCACGGTGGGCGAGCTCGACTACCGCGTGCCGATGAACAACACCTACGAAAACTGGACCTACCACCAGCGGCTGCGCATCCCGAGCAAGCTGATCGCGTTTCCGGACGAGAACCACTGGATCCTGAAGGGCGAGAACAGCCGCTTCTGGTTTTCCGAGGTGCACGCCTGGCTGGCGCGCTGGTTGAAGTAACGGGGCGCGGAGTGACGCGTGGCCGCGCCGCTGGTTTGGGCGCGCAGCGGGCTCGTCGAGAAAGTCCACCTGCGGGGGCAGCGGCGGGCGTCCGTATCCGCCGGTTCAAGACGACCGCTCCAATTCACCGCGGGCGGGGAGGCCCGCCGCCGCACGAGCAGCCGCATCCAGGCGACGGGGCGGACCGGTCTCGACGTGCTCGCGCGGCGGCCAAGGCCGGAGTCCGAACCGCGGGTGCGGCCGCGCGCGGGCCAGCGGACGCAAGGCCCGCGATCACTTCCCGCCGAGCGCAAGCGCGCGGGGGCGGACGACCTGCCAGTGCGTGTCGGGGATGATGGGCCCCATGTGCATCACGGTTTCGGCGCCGAGCAGCGAGGCGAGCGCGCCGCACTGCGGCAGCGTCCAGCCGCGGAGGTAGCCGTAGAGGAAACCGGCGGCCCAGGCATCGCCGGCGCCGTTGGTGTCGATCACGTCGGCGACGGGCACGGGGTTGATGCGGTGCAATTCGCCTTCGCGGGCGAGCCAGGCGCCGTCTTTGCCGACCTTGACGGCGGCGAGCACGCCGTGGTCGGCGAGCTTGCGCGCGAGGACGGAGAACTCGGACGTCGTGTCCTGGAAGAGGGCGCGGATCTCGTCTTCGTTGGCGAAGACGATGTCGAGGCCGCGGCGGAACTGGCCGAAGAGCCAGTCGCGGGAGGCGTTGACGACCTCGAAGGAACTCAGGTCGAGGCTGGTGGTGCAGCCGGCGGCGCGGGCGCTGGCGAGCACGGTGTCGGCGAGGGCCTGGTTGAAGACGAGGTAGCCCTCGATGTGGGCGTGGCGGGCGCCGGCGAAATCGACGGGACTGATCTCGGTGGGCGAAAGTGTCATGGCGGCGCCGAGGCAGGTGCGCATGGTGCGCTGGGCGTCGGGCGTGACCATGATCATGCTGCGGGCGTTGGACTGGGCCGCTTGCTTGAAGCGGGAGCCGTCGACGCCGGCCTTTTCGAAGGCCTGGCGGTAGATCGTCGCGAGGCGATCGTGGCCGAGTTTGCCGAGGAAGGTGGCGCGCAGGCCGAGGCGGGCGGCGTTGTAGGTGGAGTTGGCGGCGGAGCCGCCGGTGGCGTAGGCGGGCTCGCCGTCGAGCAGGCCGACGATGCGCTCGATCTCGACATCGTCGACGAGGACCATGCCGCCCTTCTCGCCGGCGATGTGCCGGCTGAGGAAGTCGTCCGGCACGCGGGCGAGCAGATCCATGATGGGAGAACCGACACCGATGAGGTCGAACTGGGACATAAAGACGGAAAAGGCGGGGCGTGGAGCGGAAGCGGAGGGGCGGGGGGGCGGCCGGGCGCCGGCCGCCGGCGCGGCGCGCAGCGGCCGAAGCGCGCGGCGGCCGAAGCGCGCGGCGGCGCGGATGGGCGTGGGGCGTTCAGCCCGTGACGGTCATCGCGGTGGTGAGGAGGACTTCGTCGTCGATCTCGATGACGAGGTTGTATTCGCCGGGCGCGGGGAAGGTGAGGTTGCGCACCTCGTTGATAAGATTGATGCGGTGGAGGGGGCTTTGGGACTCGAAGGGCCGCTCGAGCAGCGGCTGCACGGGAGCGTCGTTCATGCCCATCGAGATGCGCATCTTGTGCTGGCCGGGGGAGACGTCCGTGATGGTGAGGAACCAGATCATGAACGGGTGGGTGACCGGGAACTGGCGCGCCTGGATGTTGGAGAAAATGCCGAGGATGGTGTGCTTGCCGGAGCCGGGATCGATGTGAACACCGTCGCACGTGAGCCAGGCAAGGAGCTGAGGTTTGGATTGCACGCGCGGAAGGAGGGCGGGCGGGCGCGGGCGGCGCAATTGATTTTTCTTGGAGTCGGCGCGGACGCGCGGCTTGGTGGCCGCGTGCCCCTCGCCGAAACCGTCACGCGCACCTATGTGTTCGATTTGGGCGGCGTGCCGGAGTGGCTGCTGATTCTCGGCGGGACGCTGGCGGCCGCGCTGCTGATCTACGTGGTGATGAAGCTGCTGAAATGGACGCTGTGGCTGCTGTTTTTCGCGGTGCTGGCGGGGGGCTTGGCGTGGGCTTTCTGGGAGTTGGCGAAGTAACCGGGGTTTTTCTTGCGCGTGGTCGCGGCACCGCCACAAGGTCCGCCCCCGTGAAATACATTTTCGTGACCGGAGGGGTGGTGTCCTCATTGGGCAAGGGGCTTACAGCGGCGGCATTGGGCGCGCTGCTGGAGCTGCGCGGCCTGACGGTGCGCATCCAGAAATTCGATCCCTACCTGAACGTGGATCCGGGCACGATGAGCCCTTTTCAGCACGGTGAAGTCTACGTGCTGGAGGACGGAGCGGAGA
>JBILLY010000456.1:0-4547 GCA_044375835.1 Opitutaceae bacterium | reverse complement strand
TAGCGCGCGATGTTTTCCAGCATCACGATCGCGTCGTCGACGACGAAGCCGGTCGCGACCGTGAGCGCCATCAGCGTGAGGATGTTCAGCGAATAGCCGGCCAGATACATCACGCCGAAGGTGCCGATCAGCGACAGCGGCACCGCGATGCTCGGGATGATCGTCGCGGCGAAATTGCGCAGAAACATGAAGGTCACCAGCACCACCAGCAGCACCGCGAAGATCAGTTCGTGTTCCACCGAGCGCACCGACGCGCGGATGCTCTGCGTGCGGTCCGACAGCACCACCAGATCGGCCGCCGCCGGCAGGCTCGCCGAAAGCTGCGGCAACAACGCCTGCACGCGGTCGACGACCTGGATCACGTTGGCGCCGGGCTGGCGCTGGATGTTGACAAGCACGGCGGGCGCGTTGTCCGCCCACGCGGCCATGCGGCGGTCCTCGGCGGCATTCTCGATCCGGGCCACTTCGCCGAGGCGCAGCGGCGCGCCGTCGCGCCAGGCGATGATCAGGTCGCGAAACTCCTCCACCGACCGCAGCTGGTCGTTGGCATCCATCAGTATCGAACGCGCCGGACCGTCGAAGCTGCCCTTGGGCTGGTTGACGCTCGCGGCGGAGATGGCGGCGCGCACATCCGCGAAATTCAGTCCGCGCGCCGCGAGTTCACCCGGATTGATCTGCACGCGGATCGCCGGCCGTTGGCCGCCCGCGAGGCTCACCATGCCCACGCCGGGAATCTGCGCCAGTTTCTGCGCGATGCGCGTGTCCACAAGATCGTGCACCGCCGGCAACGGCATCGTCGCGGAGGTGACGGCGAGCGTGAGGATCGGGGTGTCGGCGGGGTTGACCTTGCGGTAAACCGGCGGCGCCGGGAGGTCGTTGGGGAGGAGGTTGTCCGCCGCGTTGATCGCCGCCTGCACTTCCTGCTCCGCGACGGCGAGCGAGACCGCGAGGGAGAACTGCAGCGTGATCACCGACGCGCCGCTCGAGCTCGTCGACGACATCTGGTTCACGCCGGGAATCTGGCCGAAGCGGCGTTCCAGCGGCGCGGTGACGGAACTCGCCATCACCGCCGGGCTCGCGCCCGGGTAGAACGTGAAGATCTGAATCGTCGGAAAATCGACCTGCGGCAGAGCGGCGACCGGCAACAGCCGGTAGGCCATCACGCCCGAGATCAGGAGCGCGACCATCAGCAGGCTGGTCGCGACCGGCCGGAGAATGAACGGACGCGACGGGTTCATTTCTCCTTCTTTGCGGATTTCTCGCCCTTCTCGCCCTTCTTTCCGCCCTCGGCGGGAGCACCGTCGGACTTCTTGCCTTCGCCTTTCTTGCCTTCGCCTTTCCCACCTTTGCCGCCCTTGCCGCCGCCGGGCCCGCCGGGTGTCGGCGGACCGAAGCCGGCATCGCCGATCAACTGCAACGGCCGCCCCTCGCGCAGACGATCGACGCCCTCGGTGACCACGATGTCGCCGGCGGCGAGTCCCTTGGCGATGGATTGCCACGAGCCCTCCGACGGCCCGAGCACGACATCGCGCACCTCGGCCTCCGTCTTGGCGTTGGAAATGAACACATAGGTCCCGCGCGAGCCGAACTGGATCGCGGCCGTCGACACCACCACCGCGTCCTTCAGCGTGCGCACGCGCAGGCGCACGTTCACGAACTGATTCGGAAAGAGTTTCTCGTCCGGATTGGGAAACTCCGCCTTCAGCTTCAGCGTGCCCGTCGCGAGGTCGATCTGGTTGTCGATGGTGCGGAGAAATCCTTTCGAGAGCATCGTCTGCTCGCCGCGGTCCCAGGCCTCGACCTCCAGCGCTTCGCCGGCGCGGATGGGTTCGACGACTTTCTGCAGGTCGATCTCCGGCACGGTGAACATCACCGACACCGGCTGCACCTGCGTGATCGTCACGATGCCGGCGGAGTCGCTGGCGCGGACGACGTTGCCCACGTCGACATGGCGCAGGCCGACGCGGCCCGCGATCGGCGCCTCGATTTTGGTGTAGGCGAGCTGGCGTTTCGCATCCTCCACCGACGCGCGGTCCGCGGAGACGATCGCCTCGCGCTCGGCCACGAGCGCCTGCTGCGCCTCGAGTTGCTGCTGCGAGAGCAGCGACTGCGCGTGCAGCTGCTTCGTGCGGGTGAGGTCCGCCTCCGCCGTGCGCAGGCTCGCTTCGTTCTGGCGCAGCCGTGCATCCGCTTGCGCGAGCCGGATGCGATACGGCTCCGGGTCGACCTCGGCCAGCAGTTCGCCCGCTTTGACGAGTTGGCCTTCGGTGAAGGCCACGCGCAACAGTTCGCCCTCGACCCGGCTGCGCACGGTCACGGTATTGAGCGGCGTGACCGTGCCGATGGCGCGCAGGCTCACGACCAGGTCCTTCTTCTGCGCCGGGAGCGCCCGGACCGGCACCGCCTGGTTGCTCTTGCTGCGAGAGCGGAACGACATCCCGGTTTGCGTCGGCGCCGGCTGCGCGCGAAAGCCGAAATACCAAACGCCGCCGGCGAAAACCAAGGCGACCACGGTGTAAAGAATCCAACGGCTGGACTTGGGCGGGTGTGACATGCGGAAAATGTAACCGGAACTACGGTTGAAGCGGGCGGCCAGACGACCACGGCGGCGAATCCGTTGCTAGGAATTTCCCAAAAAATCCCTCCGCTGCCCTCCCGTCGGACCTGCCGCCCTCGCAGCGCCGCTCCGGCGGATGCGAACGGCGCGACCCCGGGGAGGCAGGACAGTCCGCCGCCGTCCCTCGGGGCCGACCGCGGTCGGCGGGTCTCCCGCTACCCGCCCGCGGCGCGAAAAGCCACCAGCCGCCGCGCCACGGTCACCGCGTTGGCGAAACTTGTCCCGCGCGCCACGCCCCGGCCCGCGATGCCGAACGCCGTGCCGTGGTCCGGACTGGTGCGCACGTGTGCCAACCCGAGCGACACGTTCACCGCCTCGTCGAAGTCGATCACCTTCAGCGGCGCCAGTCCCTGATCGTGGTAGAGCGCCACGATCGCGTCGAATTCCCCGCGCAATTGCCGCGCGAACAGCGTGTCGCCCGGCTCGCAGCGCGACAGGCCCGGAAACTCCGCCCGGAAATGATCCAAGGCCGGATCGATCAGGTCGCGCTCCTCGGTGCCGAGGATGCCGCCCTCGCCCGCGTGCGGATTGAGGCCGCAGACGCCGATGCGCGGCCGCGCGATGCCCTCGGACCGGCACAGCGTCGCCGCCGCCGCGATCGTCCGGTGCAGCAGGTGCGGCCCGAGCAGCCGCGGCACGTGGTGCAGCGGCACATGCCACGTCGCCAGCGCCACGCGCAGCTTGCCGCCGCAGAACGCCATCACCGGATCGCCGCCCCAGCGCTCCGCGAAAAACTCCGTCTGCCCGGGAAACGGATACCCGATGCGCGCGAGCTCGGCCTTGCTCACCGGGCCCGTCACCACGCCGGCAAACTCCCCCGAGCGGCAGCCCGCCGCCGCCCGCTCCATGGCGGCCCACGCCACCAGCGCGCCTTCGCCGCCCGGTTTTCCCGGCGACGCCGCGAAACCCTCCATCCCGACCGCGATCTTGTCCGCCGCGGTGTCCAGCGTGGCCAGCCACGTCGCCGGGCCGACGACCGCGACGTCGCGCGCCGCTTCACGGTTGGCCGCCAGCCACGCCGCGATGATCTCCGGACCGACGCCCGCCGGATCGCCGACGGTAAACGCGAGTTTTATGCTCATGCGGCCGCCAGCAGAGACACACTCCCGGGAAAAATCGACCTCGCGTTGCGGGCCGGGCGCGCCGCGGCCACCGCGCCGGCGCGCGACCGGCCGGCCGGCGCCCGGGGCGCGGGGGGGCCGGCGCCCCCCCCCCCCCCCCCCCCCCCCCCCCCCCCACGCCCCCCCCCGCTGATCGTAGGGCGCGCGCAGTTCGCGGGCGACGTGGGCGTTGCCTTCGGCGGCGTGCGCGCCGACGAATTTTTCCTCCGTGGCATCCCAGGTGAGCGACCGGCCCGTGCGCAGCGAGATCGCCCCGAGGTGGCACATCGTGGCCGAGCGATGCCCGGTCTCCGCGTCGCAGATCGGCGCCTTCCGCGATTTCACGCAGTCGAAGAAATTCTCCATGTGGTTCTTGCTCTCGTAGAGCCGGACCGCGTCCGCGGGCAGCGGCGCCTTCAGCAATTCGGGTTCGCTGGCCTTGATGCCGTCGCGGTTCACCCAGATCCACCCGGCCGTGCCCGTGAAACGGATGCCGTTGCGCTGACCGTCGGCGTTTACCTTCGCGCCGTAGATGCTGTCGTCCTTGGTCGTGTGGATATTCAGCTTCACGCCGTTCGCGTAGGTGTAGTTCACCTCGTATTCGCTGAACGCATCGTAACCGCCGGCAATCGGCTCCGCCAAGACCCGCGACGACACTTCGCGCGGCGCAACGAGACCGATCGCCCAGTAGGCGATGTCGTTGTGGTGCGCGCCCCAGTCGGTCATCGTGCCGCCCGAGTAGTCATACCAGAAGCGGAAGGTGCGGTGGCAGCGTTCCGGCACGTAGTCCCGGCGCGCGGCCGGCCCTTGCCAGAAATCCCAGTCGAGCT
>JBILLY010000455.1:0-4549 GCA_044375835.1 Opitutaceae bacterium | reverse complement strand
GGGCGCGGTTCGTGGTGTCGACCTTCTGGCGCTCGGGGCGGCTGAATTCGTTGTAGGGCTGGAGGAAGTTCGGGTTGGCGGCGCCGTCGGGCAGGAGGCGGTTGATGTCGATGTAGGTGTTTTGATAGCCTTGGTTGGTGTAGTAATCGATGAGGCCGTAGCTGAAGAGCTTGTTGATCGCGCCGGAGAGCTGGACGTTGAGCGATTCGCCGATGCGCTGGTCGACGAAGAGCGTGGCGTCGCGGAAGCGGTTAATCGCGGTGGGATTCGGCCCGATGTTGGTGAAGGAGCGGCTCGGCACGCGGAACGAAGAGCCGGCGATCGCGGCGTCGTAGATGCCGGGCGTGATCATGGGCGTGTCGATGAGCGGACCGCCGTTGAAGCCGAGGTTGCCGCCGTTGGCGGCGGTGACGCCGTTGACGGACCGGTTGCCGCCGAAAAACGTGGTCTGCATCATGCCGGTGTAGCTGAGCGCGGAGTTGAAGCCGCGGCCGGAGGCCGGCGAGACGACCCAGCTGTTGGTGCCGACGCGCGATGCGCCGAAAGCGGACTGGCTGGGGAGCGTCGCGGGTTGAAGGCCGGAGTAGACGGTGCGGCCGTCCCAGCCGGTGAGGGAATCGTTGAGGGCGTTCATCCCGGCGGTGACCTTCTGCTGGTAGTAATCGCCGATGATCGCGATGCGCGTGGTGCGCGTGGGCTCGAAAGTGAGCGAGGGCGAGACGCCGTGGCGCTGGGTGCGCTCCCAATCGCGAAAGGTGTGGGTGTCCTGCCACGTGCTGACGACGCGGGCGGCGATTTTTTGATTGAGCGTGTAGTTGGCGTCGACGGTGGCGCGGAGCGAATCCCACGAGCCATACTCGGTGCGGACCTCGGTGGCGTTGCGGCCGAGGCGGGCGCTCTTCACGACGGCGTTGGACGTGCCGCTGATGGTGCCGGTGCCGAAGAGGATGGAGTTGGGGCCGCGCGCGTAGTCCATGCGCTCGAGGTTGTAGGTCGAGGGATTGGAGCCGCCGGTGAAGAAATTGCGGTTCACGGCATTGGAGCCGACGCCGCGGATCGTGCTGCTGCCGGTGCCGCCGAAGAGCTGGCCGCCGCCATCGTCGGGCGTGGTGGTGGCGCTGACGGTCCAGTTGATGGCCTCGTTGAGGTCGCTGAGATTGAGGGCGTCGAGAAATTCGCGCGTCTGCACCGAGTAGGCGACGGGCGTATCGACGAGGTCGGTGGCGAGGCGGCCGCCGGCGAGCGAACTCGCAGCGACGAAGCCTTGGTCGCGCGAGGTGTTGACCTCGAAGGGCGAGAGCGTGACGGGCGTCTCCCGCCCGGGGACGGGAGGAGCGACAGTTTGCGCGAGAGCAACGGCGAAGGAGCCGAGCCATCAGGCAAGGAACGAGGCGGAATGACGCGGGCGCGCGGGGGTAGGCATGTCAGAAGTCGAGACGGGCGGTGAGGGTCCAGTTGATCGGGGTGCGGTAGGAGAAGCCGGCGGGGACGGTGTAGACCGCGGGCGAGGTGACGTCGGCGTTGCGGTTGCGCAGAATCGTATTGGTGGTCTGGCCGCCGGGGAGATTCACGAAATACATCGGCGTCGTGTTGTTGAGCACGTTTTGGATGTTGAGGTTGAAACTCACGGTGCGGCGGTCGCGCAGCTTCCAGTTGTAGCCGAAGCGGACGTCGGCGGTGGTATGCGCCTTCGAGTAGACGGGGGTGTAGGCGTCGACGGACGGATCATCGATCGCGGTGAGCGGGTTGGCGGGATTCACGATCGTGTCGGCGCCGCGGTAGCCGACGACCATCTTGCCGCGGTAGCGAACGCCGAAACCGGCCGACAGGCCCTTCAGCCGGCCGGCGCGAAATGAGTAGTCGGTGCCGAGGTTGGACGTGTAGTCGGTGGCGCCGGCGAGTTTCTGCGCGCCGGTGACGAGATTGGGAATGACCGTTGTCTGGATGGTGTTCCAGGCGTTCACGGCGTTGTTCACGGCGCCGACGTTGATGCGGGTCGGGTCGTTGACCGCCGGGTTGATGCTCGCGACGTTGTTCGAGCTGATGAGCACGCCGGCGTCGGCGAGAATCTGGCGGACGACGGTGTCCTTGGCGGCGATGAACGCCCGGCTGTCGGGCGCGATGTCCTTCTGCGTGCCGCGCGTGTGGGCGAAATTGAAGAGCAGGCGCCAGGACGGCGTGAGGTTGGCGGTGGTCTCGAACTCGATGCCCTTGGAGACCTGCGACTGGGTGTCGCGGACGACAGTGGGAAGCAGGCCCTCGTTGCGGGCGTTGCGACCGCCGGGGCTCAGGTCGCCGACGACGGGAGTGTTGAAGATGGTGTTGTAGCTGCCGATGAGGCCGCCGGGCGCGTTGACCGGGGAGAGGTTCTGTTTCGAGGTGAACCAGCCGAGGCTCATCGAGACACGGCCGCCGAGCGGGTTCAGGCGGACGCCGGCGTCGATGCCGCGCGAGGCGGACGGCGGCAGCAGCGCGCTGTCGAGGCGCTGGACGAGGAGATTGGGATTAAACGTCGTCGCGAGGTTGGCGTAGAGGCCGAGCCACTTGGTGGCGTTGAAGGTGGCGCCGGTGGAGAAGGTGTTGGCGCCGACGGTGAGCGCCGGCGGGTTGTAGTCGTCGCGGAAACGGTCGCCGGCGTATTGCGGCTGCGGGAGGATGTTGCCGGCGGCGACGGTGGCGGTGGCGGGCACGGTGAGGCGCGGCCGATTGTCGGCGGGCTGCGCGGGGCCGGTGACGGCGCCGGCGGCGTTCTTCGGGATGAAGGTGAGCGTGGCCCAGTCCTTCGGGGCGGCGGGCTTGAAGATGATATTGCTGCCGTTCCAACCCGTCGGGTAGTCGCCCGGGAGAAGGGTGTTGCGCGTCTCCAGGTAAGTGATGTCGCGACGCGCGGCTCCGATGAGCACGAGGCGGTTCTTGAAGAGGCTGAAGTTGGCGGCGGCCATGACGTGCCGAAAGCGGGTGATGTTGTCCGCGCTGTTGTCGCGGCGCGTGGCGTCGAGGACGTGCTGCGGCGTGAGCGAAGTCGTGGTGCCGTCGGGATTGCGCAACGCGAGCGGACCTTGGTTCGTGTTGTAGAAGTCGCGCCCCCCTTGGTTGAAATACAGCCGGTGCCAGAGCGCGGTGCTGGCCTGCGATTGCGACCAGTAGCGGGCGTCGGGGCCGATGCTCGGGAGCGGCAGGAGGTAGAGGTAACTGCGCTTCGACTGGAGCTGGTAGTTGGCGCCGCCGCCGAGGGCGAACTGGAGTTTGCCGATGCCGGTTTCCCTGATGTAGGCGGCCGACGCGCGGGCACTGCTCAGCTCGTAGGCGCGGAGATTCTGGTAGCTCCAGAATTCGGTGTAGGGCTGGCGGAAATTCGGGTTGGGCGCGCCGTTCGGGAGGGTCGAGTTGATGTCGATGTAGACGGTGTTGGCGCCGCGGTTGATGGCGTTGTTGCCGTCGATGCTCACCTTGTTGGTATCGCCGGCGATCTCGAAGAAGAGCGAGTCGCCCACGCGGTGGCCGAGCGTGAGCGCGAAGTCCTTGGCGACCTGCGCCTGCGTCGGCTTGTCGCTCGTCCAGAGGTTCGTCGTCTTCTGGCGGGGGATGCGGAATCCGGGCGAGCCGGCGAGGACGGTGTCGTAGCGGCCGGCCGGCACCTCGAAGCCGTCGATCATCGGCTGGCCGGCGAAGTTGACGCTCGCGCTGGCGATGGCGCGGCCGCCGATGAAATTGCGGTTGGCGGCGGTGGCGTTGCCGCTCGCGCCCCTCGTGCGGAGGACGTTGGCGAAATTCAGGACCTGGTTGGTGCCGAAAGCGGTCGGGTCGTAGACCCAGAGCGGGGCGAAGAGCGGATTGGCGTTGTTGGTGCCGTAGGCGACGCCGGCCGCGGCCTGTTGCGCGGCGGTCGGCACATCGGCGCTGCCGGGCGCGATCGCGTTGGCGAAGGTCGTGCGGCCGTCCCACGCGGAGACTTGGTCCGTGAGGAACGTCGGGAATGTTTTTTGCTGCGTCTCGGCATACTCGCCCTCGGCGCGCAGCGTGGTCGCCTTGGTCACGTGGTAGGTGCCGGTGAGGAAGACGGCCTTCTTCTTCCGCCACTCGTTCTCACGATACGTGTCGCCGCGCTCCCACATGCCGGCGATGCGCACCGCGGCCTTGGCGTTGACGGGCTGGTTCACGTCGACCGTCGCGCGAAACTTGTTCCACGAGCCCAGTTGGAGCTGGGCCTGGCGGATCGTGCGGCCGGTGAGCGCCTGCTTCGTGACGGAGACCGGCGTGCCGCCGAATTGGGCGGCGCCGAAGAGAATGGCGTTGGGGCCGCGGGCGAAGTCGAAGCGGTCGAGCGCGTAGCTGTCGGTGTTGTGGTTGAACGGGAAAAAATTCCGCATCGGGTAGTTCGACTCGCCGGGCGCGGCGCCGCGGATCGTGATGTTGATCGCGGGGGAGAAACCGAAGCCTTGGTCGACGTTGTTGCCGGGATTGTAGGTGGTGTTGACCGACCACTCCATCGCCTGCGTGAGGTCGGTGATATTGAAGGCGTCGAGAAACTCCTTCGTGAGGACGGAAT
>JBILLY010000620.1:0-3695 GCA_044375835.1 Opitutaceae bacterium | reverse complement strand
TGTAGTTCGCGAACACCTGGAGTCCCCGTGCCCACCGCGGCAGAAACGTCAGCGACTGCCGGTAGGTCAGTTCGATTCCGTCGATCTGCGCGTCGCCCGCGTTGGTGCGCGTGTTGATCTGGTAGGTCAGCAGCGAGGGATCGTTCTCCAGGCCGTATAGCTCCAGCAGCTCCGGCGTCGCCGCCTGCGACACGGAACCGAAAAAGTCGCGGATGCTCTTCCGGAAAACACCCACCGAGCCGAAGCCGTCTTTGACCTGATACGACTCCAGCGAGAGGTCGTAATTCGTGGCCTTCCACGGTTTCAGGCCGCTGTTGTTCACCGAGATCGTCGGATTGGCGAAATCCGGCTCGGAGATGCTGGTGCCGGGAATGATGAAGTTGATGTTGGGCCGCCCGATCGTCTTCGCGAACGCGCCGCGGAGGATCACGTTCTCGGTGACGTTGAACGACGCGTTGAGGCTCGGGTAGTAGCCGTCGTAGTCGCGCTCGGAACTCGCGGCGCGCTCCCGGTAGCGCAGTTTGCGCAGCACGAGCGGATCGTTCGACAGCAGCACGCGCTGGATGCCGGCCTGGGCGGGGTTGCCGTCGACGAGCGTGCCGTTGGGGTTCTTCTGGTATTGCGCCGTGATGTCGTTGAGCGGCCCCGCGCCTTTGTCATCGGTGCGCTCGTAGCGCACCCCGGCCACCAGCCACAGGCGGTTGTCGATCAAACGGGTATCGGTTCGCACGTAGCCGGCCGTCACCGTCTCCCGCAGTTTGCGCGAGTTGTTCACGAAATCCTGGTGCACCTGCGCGTCGTCCAGCACGAACCACGACGGGTTCGCCTGATAAAGCTGATACATCTTCTGGCCGCTGATCCAGCGCACCTTCTGGCCGAACACCGTCGGCGCATCGGAGAGAAACGCCGGATCGAACACGTCGAAGCGGCTCGCGAGCCGGTCCGCCGCCGCGGTGGACCCGTTGGGCCGGAAATTCCACGTCTTCGCGTAGCGCCGCTGGTCGCTCTCGAAGGTGTCGAACGCACCGCCGACCTTGATCGCGAAAGGAAACCGCGCCGCGAAGTCGCGGCCGACATCGAGGCGCAGGTTGTATTTGTGCGTGTTCCAGTCGGGCTGGTTCGTCGTCGGGTTGCCGAGCGTGTAGTTGCCGCCGTCGTAGACATCGACCGGCGCTCCCGCCCGCGTCGCGCTGTAGCGCGTGGGGATCGTGCCGCCCGAGGCCGGGATGCCTTCGCCGCGCAGCACCACCCCCGTGAGCGTGGCCGGCGCGAGGTTGAACATGCCCTGGTCGATATCGAGGCGGTCCGAGGCCGAGACCGACGCCGTGCCGAGGCCGTCGATGCGCCACGTGTCGCCGCGGTGGCGGTATTTGAGCGTGTATTGTTTCGACTCGGTGATCACGTCGACGTTTTCGCCGCTGCCGTTCATGGTCACCGTGCCGACCGCCGTCGCCGCGCCCTGGGTGAACGTCGGCCCGCCCGTCGCGCCCGCGCCGTAGGCGAAACCGAGCACGCTGCGGGTGATGAACAGGTCGTAGTCGCGATACTGGACCGACGCCGAGAGCGTGTTCGCCGCGTTGATCCGCCAGTCGAAGCCGACCGATCCCTGCAGGGTCTTGAAGGTCTGCGCCAGGCTGTTCCACTGGCTCGTCGTCTGCACCAGCCGCACCTGGTCCCAGGTCGGCGACTCGTCCGTCTCCTTCGTCCCGGTTTCCATCGGCTTGAACCGCCAGGTGCGGGAGCCCCCGACGGAGATCGCGAAATTCTTTCCGACCGGCCGCGAGTAGTTGAAGTCGAAGGACGGTTGCACGAAGTCGGGCGAGTTCTTCGCGTTGTGGTTCCGCGGCCCGCCGTCGAACGTGATGCCCGCGCGGCTGTGGAACATCGTGTAGGCGTTGAAATTGAACCTCGGTTTGCGCGACTCGAAGCCGCTCCGCGTGATGAGATTGATCGACCCGCCGAGCCCGCTCGCCGGCATGTCGGGCGTCGGCACCTTCGTCACCTCGACGCGCGACACGTTGTTCATCGGCATCTCCCGCAGGTCGAGCGACCGGCTGTTGCCGTTGAACGACCCCGCCGTCTCGCCGCCGTCGATGGTCAGGCCCGTGTTGTTGCCCGGAAAGCCGCGCAGGGAAACCGTCGTCGGCTCCGAACCCGACGTGGAGATCGAGACGCCCGGCAGGAAAAGCAGGAACTCGCCGATGTTCTCGTTGCCGCGGTCGCCGAACTCGTCGATCGCGACCACGCTCTTGATGTTCGGCGCCGTGCGCTGCTCGTTCATCGAGATCGCCTGCGCGCTCATCTCCCGGTCCGCCACGACGGTGAACGAGTCCAGTTTCACCGTGTCCCCCGCCGCCGCGCCCGTGAGCTTCAGCTCGAATTCGCGCTGCACCGCGCCGCCCGCCGGCACGCTGAGCGTCGCCGTCTGCGGCTCCATGCCGAGATAGCTCACCGTGATCCGCGCGGGGCCGCCCGGCACGCCCGCGATCCGGTAGACGCCGCCTTCGTCCGTGATCACTTCCCGGCCCGTGCCCTCGAGGATCACGCGGGCGTTCACGAGCGCCGTGCCGCTCGTGGCGTTGAACACGCGGCCTTCGATCGTGCCGGTCGCGGGCTGGGCACGCAGCCCGGGGAACAGGCTCAGCACACCGATCAGCACGACGCGCAGAGCGGCAGGAAACGGGAGGCGAAAACGGGGATTCATGGCGACGAGGGGGTTGGGGTTTGGCGCGGCCGCTCCGCGGGGAGACGGCCGCACTCGTCTCGCACTCTGGGGCCGTGCCGCGCCGCCTCAACGCGCCGCGGGTGTTTCTCTCTTGGAACCATTCGCGCGGCGGCCCGCCGCCGCGCGGCCGCGGAGCGCGGAGTTGCCACCGCCGCGATTCTCCGAACCGTCGCTCCCATGTCCGCCGTTCCCGCCGCTGCCCCCGCCGCCCCCGCGGTCGTGGATTGGGGCTGCACGCCCTACGAGGTCGCATCGGCCCGCCAGAACGACCTCGTCGCGCGGCGCCTCGCCGGCGAGATCGGCGACACGCTGGTGTTCACCGAACATCCGCCTGTCTTTACCGTCGGCCTGCGCGGCGGCGCCGATGCCCACCTCGTCTGGTCCGCCGAAGAATGCGGCCGCGCCGGCGTCGCCGTCGCCCGCACCAACCGCGGCGGCGACATCACCTACCACGGCCCCGGCCAGATCGTCGGTTACCCGATCGTGAGCCTCGATGCCCGTCGCGACCTGCACGGCTACCTCCGCTTCCTCGAAGACGTGCTCATCGCCGCGCTCGCCGACTTCGGCCTCGCCGGCACGCGGCGCCCCGGGCTCACCGGCATCTGGCTCGGCACCCGGAAAGTCGCCGCACTCGGTGTCGCCGTCCGCCGCTGGATCGCCTACCACGGGTTCGCGCTCAACGTGTCGCCCGATCTCGCGCATTTCGCGGGCATCGTGCCCTGCGGCATCACCGCCGCCGAGGGCACGGTCACGTCGATGGTCGCGGAGCTCAGGCGGCCCGTCGATGCCTCCGCCGTGAAAGCCGCCCTGGCCCGCGCGTTCACCGCGCGCTGGCCGGCCTACCTCGCGGCCCCGTCCGCGCCGGCATGAGCGACGCGCCCCGCCCGTCCGCTCTTGCCGGCCGCGCCCCGCTCGCGTTGGTCGCCCTCGCCCTCGTCGTTCTCGCGCTGGCGGCGTGGGCCAACAGTTT
>JBILLY010000655.1:0-3530 GCA_044375835.1 Opitutaceae bacterium | reverse complement strand
CAACATGCGGGCGCGGACGGAGGCGATGAGGTCATCGTAGCCGCCGAGGAACTGTTTGAGCGTGTGCTGGGTGGCGCCGTAGCCGAGGAAGGCGGAGGGCGGCATGCCGTTTTCGTCGTGGGCGCGGATGAAGTCGGGGAACTTGGCGCGCAGCTCGGCGAGGATCGCGGGATCGACGGGCTGAGCGAGGGTGAGGGCGGGCGCGGTGGCGGAGACGTTGAACTTGGTCCACCACATGTAGGGCACGGTCTGGAGCACCTCGCGGCCGATGATCTGCGACCAGTGGCCCTCGTGGCGGTAGGCGGCGGCGAGCAAGGTGCCGACGCGGCCGCCGGCTTGGAAGAGCCGGTGCGCGTGCTTGAAGACGGCGATGCCGGCCCAGTCGAGGACGCCGGGGGTGACGGGGATTTTTTCCGCTTCGGCGACGCGTTTGAGGTGATCGTCGACGCGGCCGATCATGAGCGTGATGTAGGGCCGGATGGCGTCGGCGTCGCGGCCGGCGGCGCGGGCGCGCGCGAGGCCGCGCTCGAGGGCGGCGGAGACGGCGAGGGCCTGGGGAACGGTGAAACTGACCGTCGCATTCACGCGGATACCGCGCGCGGTCATTTCCTCGATGGCGTCGAGGCCGACGGCGGTGGCGGGGGCCTTGATCGCGATGTTGGGCGCGAGGGCGGCGAGTTGCGCGGCCTGGGCGACCATGAGATCGCGGTGCGGGTAGTATTTGGGATTTACCTGCGCGCTGAGCCAACCTTTGACGCCGCGGGTGGCGTGGAAGACGGGCAGCAGGTGCGAGGCGGCGTCGACGGCGAGGGTGTGGATGAGTTTCCACGCGATGTCGTCCTCGGTGTCGGCGGGGTGCTCGGCGAGGAGACGGTCGATGATCGGATGGCAGAGGGCGGGCTGGGCTTTGACGGCCTGGGAGACGATGACGGGGTTGGAGGTGCCGCCGACGGCGCCGAGGGCGACGGCTTCGCTGAGTTCGGCGGGCACGCCGGAGTCGTTCCACCAATCCGCGCCGAGCGCGGTCATCTGGGACATGCGGGAGGACATCGGAAAAGAAGAAATCGGAGGAAAAAGAAGAAAGAAGAAACGGGTCAGAGGCCGGTGTGGTGGCGGACGTAGGCGCGGGCGGCGGTGGCTTTGGGGAGGGCGGGGACTTTCACCGGATCTTCCTCGGCTTCGACGACGAGCCAGCCGCGGTAGTCGGCGGCGGCGAGGAGCGCGAAGATCGCGGGGAAATCAACGCAGCCGTCACCGGGGATGGTGAAGACGCCCTCGCCGACGGCGCGGCAGAAGGACCAGCCTTCGCGGCGGACGCGCTCGGCGATCGCAGGGCGGACGCTCTTGAGGTGGACGTGGCCGATGCGCGCGGCGTGGCGGCGTGCGACGGCGACCGGGTCGATACCGGCGAAGGCGAGGTGGCCGGGGTCGAGGAGGAGGTCGATCTCGGGGACGTCGGCGAGCAGGCGCTCGAGGTCGGCCTCGCCCTGGATGACGGTGCCCATGTGGTGATGGTAGACGATCCGCATCTCCTGGGCGCGGGCGACGGCGGCGAGGTGTTTGAGGCCGAGGACGAAGCGGGACCATTCGGCGGCGTCGAGGCGCGGCGTCAGGCCGGCGTCGAAGCCGAGGGCGGCGTCGCGGGTGCCGTGGATGCAGCGGGTGCATTCGGCGACGATGGCGACGCGGTCGCCGAGGGTTTTGAGGAGATTGAGGTGGGCGCGGAACGAGGCTTCCTCGAGTTCGAGTTGGCGCGAGGCGAGGTAGGTGCTGTGCCAACCGCTGACGAGGCGCAGGTCGTGGCGGCCGAGGGCGTCGGCGAGCGCGGCGGGGGTGCGCGGGTAGGCATGGCCGAGTTCGCTGCCGGCGAAACCGGCGAGGCGCATCTCGCGCAGAATGGTGTCGAGCGGGACATCGCCGGCGAGTTCGGCGAAGTCGTCGTTGGACCAGATGATGGGGTTGGCGCCGACGAGGCAGGACGGGTGGAGCACGGCGAAGTTGAAAGTTGAACGTTGAAAGTTGAAGGAGAGGAACGGGCGGCGGGCTCAGTAGTAGAAGCGTTGTTTTTTGAGGGCTTGGTCGTAGGCGCGGCGGGCGGCGCGGACGCCGGGGACGGCGGAGGTGGCGGAGACGGGGACATCCCACCACGAGTAGCCGGGGAGGCGGACATCGGCGGGCGTCTCGACGGCGATCACGACGACGCCGCGGAGCGTCTTGGCCTGGGCGAGCGCGGCGCGCAGTTCGTCCGGCGTGCCGGCGCGGAGGGCGGCGGCGCCGAGGCTTTCGGCGTTTTTGGCGAAATCGACGGCGACGGGGCGGCCCTCGAGGCGGGCGAGCGGGCCGGTGCGGTGGCGGAATTCGTTGCCGAAGCTGCGGCCGCCGCAGCCGCGCTGGAGGCCGTGGATGCAGCCGAAGCCGTGGTTGTCGACGACGACAACGGTGAGATCGAGGCCCTCCTGGACGGCGGTGACGATTTCGGTGTGGAGCATCAGGTAGCTGCCGTCGCCGAGGAAGGCGTAGACGCGGCGGTCGGGCGCGGCGAGTTTGATGCCGAGGGCGCCGGCGATCTCGTAGCCCATGCAGGAGTAGCCGTATTCGCTGTGGTAGTCGGTGACGGCGTGCGAGCGCCAGAGCTTGTGGATGTCGCCGGGGATGCCGCCGGAGGCGTGGATGACGGTGCCGTCGGCGCCGCAAGCCTGGTTGAGCTCCTCGATGACCTGGGCCTGGGTGAGCGGGACGTCGCGGTGCGGGGCGACGAGGGCGGCGCGGGTGGCGTCCCAGGCGGTGCGGAGTTTCCGGATACGTGCGGCGTGGGCGGCGGGCACCTGCCAGCCGGCGAGGGCGCGGGCGAGCTGGAGGAGAACGGCCTGCGCGTCGCCGACGAGCGGGACGGCGCCGTGTTTGCGGGCGTCGGCGGCGTGGATGTTGACGGCGATGAAGCGGACGCGCGGGTGCTGGAACTGGGACTTGGAGGCGGTGGTGAAGTCGCTCAGGCGGGTGCCGAGGCAGAGGACGACGTCGGCTTCGACGGCGAGGGCGTTGGCGGCGGCGGTGCCGGTGACGCCGACGGCGCCGACGCAGCCGGGATGCGAGTCGAGGACGGCGCTCTTGCCGGCTTGAGTGACGCAGACCGGGAGGCCGGTGGCCTCGGCGAGGCGGGCGAGGACGGCGGTGGCGTCGCTGTAGTGGACGCCGCCGCCGGCGATGACGAGCGGGCGGCGGGCGCGGCGGAGGAGCGCGACGGCCTCGGCGAGCGGCTCGGCGGCGCAGGGCGGGCGCTCGACGGTGTAGACGCGCTTTTCGAAGAAGTTCGCCGGATAGAGGCCGGTTTCGGCCTGCACGTCCTCGGGCAGCGCGATGGTGACGGCGCCGGTTTCGGCGGGGTCGGCGAGGATGCGCATGGCCTCGGGCAGGGCGGTGAGGAGCTGCTCGGGGCGGTTGATGCGGTCCCAGAATTTGGAGACGGGGCGGAAGCAGTCGTTGACGGAGACGTCGTGAGATCCCGGATACTCGAGCTGCTGGAGGACGGG
>JBILLY010000901.1:0-2657 GCA_044375835.1 Opitutaceae bacterium | reverse complement strand
CACCGCCGACAACTCGGCCTCCGTGTTTTTCCGCTCGGTGATGTCGACCACCACGCCGTCGCGCACCTGGGCTCCGTCCGGCCGGCGCTCGGCCAGACAGGAACTGAAACTCAGCCAGCGCTCCCCCCCGCGCGCATCCCGCACCCGCACGTCCACCTGGCCCGGGCCGCCGGTGCGCAGCGACTCGCCGAGCCGCGCCATGAAGCCGGGCCGGTCCTCCGGGTGCACGTAGGAGAATACCCGCGTCGGGTCCGCCTGGAACTCCCGGGCGGAGTAGCCGAACATCGCCTCCACGTTCGGGCTCACGAACAGCGTCCGCATCTCGCCCGCCCGCGTGTAGACCATCCGGTAGAAAAACGCCCGCGGCAGGTTCGCGGCGATCGACGCCACCAACTCCGCCTGGTCTTTGCGCTCCCGCGCGACCTCGCGCCGCGCGCTCAGGTCCGCGACCGACGCCACGAGACACACGCGGTGCCCGATCTCCACCCGGGACGCCGAGATCTCGACCTCGATCACCGCGCCGTCCGGCCGGTAGATCGCCCCTTCGTTGCGCCCCACGCCGCCCGGCCCGCCCCCGGCTTCCAGGAATCCGCGGCCGCCGAAGGAGCCGCGCACCGCCCCGATCTCGTCCGTGGGCCGGCCGATCAGCTCCGCGCGGGCGCGGCCCGCGAGCACCGCGAACGGCTCGTTCGCATCGATCACCGTGCCGTCCGCCGTATCGAGGACGAACGCCGCGTTCGGCGAACCGAGAAACAGCGTCGCGAGCTGCCGCCCCGCCTCGCGCAACGCCGCTTCCGTCGTGCGCGCCACCGTCGTGTCCGTCGCCAATCCGTCGCGCACCGCCGTCCCGTCGGCGCGCCGCTCCACCAGACTCGACCGAAACCGCACCCAGCGCGGCGCGCGGCTCGTGCCGTGCGTGATCTGCGCCTCGAAATCGCAGGGCTCCGCCGAACCCGCGATCGCGGTCAGGTGCTCGATCAGCCGCGTCGTGTCCTCCGCCGACAGCACCCGGGCGAGCGCGCCGACCGGATCACCCAGCACCTCCCCCGCCGGGAGCCCGAGCAGCGGCTCGATCCCCGGGCTCACGTAAGTGCAGACGATCGCGCCGTCTGGCCGGTATTCGAGACGGTAGAGCGCCGCGTCCGGCAGATGGGCCCCGAGGCTGGCGAGCAACGAATCGCTCCGCTTCCGCGCCTCCGCCGCCTGCTCCAGCGCCCGCGCGTCGGCCCGCAGGCTCTCCTCCAGGCGCGCGTTGGCGTCGCGCAGCCGTTGCTCGAACCGGGCCTTGCGCACCGCCGTGCACAGGATCGCATGGAGATCCGCGTTCCGCACCGGCTTGGCCAGAAAGCCCTGGCAATCGAGGTCCGCCGCGTTCGTCAGCACCTCGTCGTCGAGAAATCCCGAAAGAAAAACCACCGGCACCGGCGCCGCGCGGCGCACCGCCCGCGCGACCTCGAGCCCCGAAACCCCGCCCAGCCGCACGTCGAGCAGCACCACGTCCGGCTGCGCCGCCACGATCCGCTCCACCGCGCCTTCCGCCCGGTCCGCGGTGCCCGCGCAGACATGGCCGAGCTGCTCCAGTTGGCGCACCAGCACCCGCGCCACCTCGGCATCATCGTCGACCAGGAAACAGCGGTAACCGGCCGCGCTCATGGCACACCGCCGCAAATCCCCCGGTCCGGGGTCGCCGATTCGTGAGCTGCCTGCGCGCGGAGAAATGGCATGGTGCCGCCGAACTTGGGCGCCGGCCCCGCACCGTGCAACTCCGCACCTTGCCGGCCGCCGACGCCCTCCCGGCCTCCCGGTCCGGCCAACCCATCGCAGGCGCGCGCCCCGCGCGCGCCGACGGGCGCGCCCGAACCACGCCCCTGCCCAAGACGGAAAGGGCGGCCGCCGCCCTCCCGCCGCGCCGCTCCGGCCGCTCGGCCGTCGATTTCTCCCGGAAATCGCCCCCGGGACTTACGTTCGTAGTCTCCGCGCCCGCCCGCGCCCTTTTCTCCTCAAGCGGCTCGCCGATCACACGATTGCAAGCACGGCGAATCCCGCCGCTCCTTTGTCCGACCATCGTCACAGTTTTCCCGCGACGCGCTCCGCCGGCGACGGCGGGTTCGCGCGTGTCCGCGCCGATCGGGTCGGCGTGTCCGCCGCCCGCTCCGGCGCCCGGCCGAGCCGCCGCCCCGGACCCGCCCGGGCGCAGTGCCCACTCTCCTAGCCATGTCCACCGCCGCCCTCTCTCTTCCCGAGTCGCTCCTGCGCAAACACGTCCAGCGGGCTGTCGCGGAGGTCCTTAACACCATGCTGGGCCACCAGGCCACGCCCAACGCCGAAGCCCTCAGCGGCGCCGACCTCGGCACCCATCCTTTCAACATCTCCGCCTCCGTCGGGTTCGTGGGCGACATCGCCGGCGCCCTGCACCTCTGCTTCGGCGACGACTTCGCCTCGTTCAGCACGTCGCGCATGCTGGGGCTCTCGCCCGCCGAGATCGCCGCCGAGGGCGAGGCGGTGATCAACGACGCCATCGGCGAACTCGCCAACATCACGGCCGGCAGTTTCAAGAACGGGCTCTGCGACCTCGGCTACCCGTGCAAGCTCACGCTCCCGATGATCGTGCGCGGACGCGACCTCGCGATCTCCTGCCCCGGCACCTCCCTGCGTTT
>JBILLY010000453.1:0-4602 GCA_044375835.1 Opitutaceae bacterium | reverse complement strand
GGGAGCGGGCCCGGTTTGCGGGGGAGGGCGTTTCGCCGCTGCGGCCCTCAATGCGCGGCGGCGGGCAGGCGCTCGACTTTGAGGCGGCGGGCGCGTTCGGCGGACATTTCGGTGACGGTGATGCGGTGCTCGCCGACGACGAAGGGCTCGCTGCGTTTCAGGGCTTGGCCGCGGTGGCGTTCGGCCCACGCGGCGACGGTCTCGCGGGGTTGCCATTCGAAGGCCCAGCCGGTTTCCGCCTGGAGTTCGCGCATGGAGAACAGGCCGCTGACGACGATGTGGGTGTCGCTCGACTCGAAGACGGGGCCGCGGCCGAGGTCGAATTCGTCGCGGATATCGCCGACGATCTCTTCGAGGACATCCTCGAAGCTGACGAGGCCGGCGGTCTTCTGGTCGGCGTCGAGCACGATGGCGAGGTGGACGCGCGAAGTGCGGAAGAGCTCGATCATGGTGTGGATCGGGGTCTTCAACGTGAACGTGAGGGCGGGGCGGAGGAGCGGTTCGAAGGAGGCGTCGGGGCCGAGCAACTGGATCTGCCAGAGCCATTCGCGGACGAGGAGGATGCCTTTCACGTCGTCGACGGAGCCGGTGCAGACGGGAAAACGGCTGAAGCCGGCGGTCTGGGCGGCGCGGAGGTTCTCGGGGATGGGGCGGTCGGTCCAAAGGGCGACGATCTGCTCGCGGGGGCGCATGACCTGCTGGGCGGTGACGGTGCGCAGGCGGAGCGAACGCACCATGATGCGGTTGATGAGGGCGTCGCCGGGGTGGGCGTGGCGGGCTTGGCTGAAGACGTATTCGAGTTCCTCGGACGAGAAGCTGTGTTCCGTCTCGCTGGCGGGTTCGAGGCCGCACCAGCGGAGGATGCGGTTGGCGGCGCCGTTGAGGACCCAGATGAACGGGAAGAAGATCCGGTAGAAGACGACGAGCGGGCCGGCGGTGTTGAGGGAGACGGCCTTGGGGCGCTGGATGGCGAGGGACTTGGGCGCGAGTTCGCCGAGGACGATGTGGAGAAACGTGATGAGCGAGAACGCGACCGCGAAGGAGATGGAGCTGACGGCCTTGGGGTCGGTGACGCCGAAGTGGGCGAGCAGGGGCTCGAGCCGGTGGCCGATGATGGGTTCGCCGATCCAGCCGAGGCCGAGGCTGGCGAGGGTGATGCCGAGCTGGGTGGAGGAGAGGACGGAGTCGAGGTGCTCGGTGGCGTAGAGCGCGAACTTGATGCGCCAGCCGCCGGCCTTGGCCATGGGGCGCAGCTGGGAGGCGCGGATTTTGACGAGGGCGAATTCGGCGGCGACGAAGAAGCCGTTGGCAGCGACGAGGGCGAGGACGAGGGAGATTTCGAAAACGATCTTGAGGGACTCGGGCATCAGTGCCGAGGAGGGTGCCGGGATGGGCGGGGCGCGCAAGCCGGGGGAAACCCAGCGGAAGACCGGGCGGGACGGGCCGCGCGCGGCAGAGGGAGACGATCGCGAGGCGTGCGCGGGCCGGCCCGCGCGGGGCGCGCACAAGGGGCGGAGCCGGGCGAGGCCGAGCGGGCCGGGAAATCGCCGACGCGGGGAAGCGGGGCGACGTGGGCGGACGGCGGTCCGCTACGGGGCTACGGCGCGGAGCGGCGTCAGCGTGATCGGGCCGAGGAGGCCGCTGGGGGTGAGGGGCCAGGCGCTGGCGTCGAAGGGCTTGTAGTTGATGTTCACGAAATTGATTTCGCGCATGATCTTCCAGTTCACCTTCTGCTGATCCATGTAACGGATACGGTTCGCGGCGAGGTTGGTGACGTCGAGTTCGAGGACGTTTTTGCCGGGCTTGAATTGGCTGGTGGCGAGGCGGACGCGGAAGGGGAGGCTCCAGGCGACGGCGACTTCCTTGCCGTTGAGGATGACGCGGGCGCTTTCGCGGACGTCGCCGAGATCGAGGAGCCAGTCGGGGTGGGCGTTGGCGCCGGTGGGCTTGTCGGGGTGGCGGGCGGCGATGGCGTCGAAATCGAATTCGAGGCGGTAGCGGCCGGTGCCGCCGAAGCGTTTGGCGTCGTCGCCGCCGAGGTCGGTCCAAGACTTGAGTGCGGTGGTTTCGAGGGCGGGCGGGAGTTCCGGGCCGCCCTTGGTGAAGGCGATTTTCCAGGTGCCGGTGAGCGGGATGGGAGCGGCGGCGGGCACGGTGGCGAACCACGGCGCGATCTTCGCGGCGGGGGCGGTGCGGGTGGCGCGGAGGACAAAGGATTCGCCGGGGGCGACTTGGAGGAAGATCTCGAGGGTGCCATCGGCGGCGGGGCGGCTGCGGGCGAAGCCGAAGTGGCCGTCGACAGGATTCATCACGAGAACGCGGGCGGCGGTGCCGATGGACACCCAGCCTTCGTGGGCCTTGGCGCCGAGGTTGGTGACGAAGTAGTCGCGGCCGTCGGCGGTGGCGCGGCGGACGAAGCTGAGGCCGGTGTCGGCGAGGGCTTCGCGGCGGACGCCGGGCACGGTCGCGACGGCGGCGGGAATATCGGCGGAGACGGTGGCGCGGGGCTTGAGGGCGGCGAGCGTGGTTTGGAAGGCGGAGCGGCGCTCGGCGAGGCGGCCGTAGCCGGGGACGTCTTCGGGGAGTTTTTCGAAGATCACTTTGGCACCGGCGGCGGCGAGGGCGGCGAGTTTTTCCAGCGTCGCGACGGGCATGCGGCGGGTGGCGGGGACGACGATGACGCGGTAACGCGTGTTGCCGGGGGTGACGAGGTCGCCGGCGTCGAGGCGGGTCTGCTGGAGCTGGGCGTCGGAGAAATAGTCGAAGGTGTAGCCGCGGGCGGTGAGCGTGTGCGCGAGTTTGCCGACGGGTTGTTCGGTGAGGAATTTCACGTCGTGGACGGTGAGCATTTTCGCGAGGCCGTCGGGGTGGTCCCAGACGTCGGCGAGGGGCCAGTAGAGGAGGATGTCGTTGTCGGGGCGGCCGCGCTGGAGGATGGATTGGACGCGGCCGACGTAGCGGTTGAGGGCGCCGAAGTCGTCCCACCAGGTGTTGTTGGGATTGAACTGCGTGGAGGCGTAGAAGAGCCAGCCGGGCCAAGCCGCGTCCTGCGGGGAGAAGACGGCGCCGTGGTAGAAAATGTGGTTGATCCCGCTGACGAGAATGCTGTCGAGCTCGGGCTTCACGTAGGCGAGGGACTCTTTCCAATGCTCGCGCAGCCACGTGGCGCTTTCGCTGGAGGCGAGCGGGCGGCCCATGACGTGGGCGGCGGAGGAGGCCATGCGCATGACGAGGGGCTCGGGGAGATCCTGCTCGTTGCCGATGCGGATCTCGTCGGCGTGGCGACGGAGGCCGGGGATCGGGAACGGGGTGGAGCCGAAGGTCTCGGTCTCGGGGATGTCGACGGCGCCGTAGAGGTCGAGGAGGTTGGCGGGGGCGCCGTGGCTTTGGTTGCGGACGAGCCAGCCCTTGGCGTGCGACCAGTTTACCCAAGTCGTGAGGTAGTCGAGGTGGAGGCGGGCGAGGGTGTCGCGGTAGTCGGATTTGACGCGGGCGAGCG
Source organism: Opitutaceae bacterium (assembly GCA_044375835.1). GTDB lineage: Bacteria > Verrucomicrobiota > Verrucomicrobiia > Opitutales > Opitutaceae > ER46. The sequence goes on along the minus strand of JBILLY010000453.1, from coordinate 1,103 downwards.
TGTCGCGGTCGACGGCGGTGGCGGCGGGCGTGCCGGGGCGGGCGACGAGGGCGGCGGCGAACTGTTGCAGATCGTAGCCGTGCTGCTCGCGGAAGACGGCGGGGAGGCGGGCGGTCCAGCTGGCCTGGAAATACTCGAAGGAGTCGTGGAACTGGCCGCGGACGAGGTCGCGGGGGAATTTTTCAAACGCGGTGTCGAAGGGGGCGAGGTAGCGGCGCAGGGCGTCGGAGGAGAACGGATCGACGACGAGGCCTTCGCCGCCGGGGGCGGCGCGCTTGACCATCATCTTGGACGGTTCGCCGGCGAGCTGGCCGTCCTTGAGCACGGTGCGCTGGAGGGCGTGGGCCTCGTCGATCCACGGGCCGCCGAAGGGCCAGCCGGTGCCGGTGGCCATATCGAGGCCGAGGCCGAGGCGCTTGGCCTCGCGGCCGGTGTGCTCGAGCATCTCCATCCACTTGGGCGACAGGAAATCGACGTAGCGGGCCTCGGCGCCCTTCGCCCCGTAGATGGGCGTGATCTCCATGCCGCCGAGGCCGGCGGCGGCGAATTGCTCGAGCTGGCGCGTGAGGCTGGCCTTGTCGACGGCACTGCCGGGCCACCACCAGCGGGTCCAGGGTTTGTTTTCGCGGGTGACTTCCGGCCAGGTCTCGACGGCCGGAGCCTGGGCGAGCGCGGGCGAGGCGGTGAGGGCGAAGGCGGCGAGGACTGCGAGGGCGAGGGAGCGAAGGGGGCGCATCGGAAAAGTGGGAAATCGGGAAAGCGGGAAAGTGGAAAACGGAAAGGCGAGGGCGGCGGAGGGACGGCGAGAAGGCGGGACGAGGGCGACGGGGCGGGGTGAACGGTGTGCGTCAGCGTGGGGCGGGAGGAACGGGCGACAACGAACGGCGGCGCCGGACAGTTGGGTGGGCGGCCGCGGCAAGCAACCGGGGCGAGGCGATTGGGGGTGGATTGAAATCCGGGGTGGCTCGAATCAGCCGCCGCATCAAGAGGCGGAACGGCGACCTGGTCGCCGGGGTGGCGCGACGGAGGGACCCGGACGCGCGGCGCGCGACGGCTCGGCGGGGACGCCTCGCCCTACCTGGACACCAGGACTCAGCCGCCGA
>JBILLY010000451.1:0-4615 GCA_044375835.1 Opitutaceae bacterium | reverse complement strand
GGCGGCGTCCTGACCTTCAATTCCGGCTCCTCCTTGGTCGCCGCCAGCGGCAGTTCCGTCGACCTCAGCGCCGCCACCGTGAGTTTTCCGAACTCCGTCGTGCTCACCACCGGCACCCAGATCCTCACCGGCAAGACCCTCGTGTCGCCAACGTTCACTGGGAACGTCGCCACGGGCGACAAAGACGTAGTCTTCAGCCTCACTGCGCCACCGACCGGCGACGTGAACTACTACGCCCCCCTGCAATGGGGCACCGGTTCTCGATATAGCCTCAGTGGCGGTCGCTCAGTTTTCAACAGCGTGGACGACAACGTAGGTGGCATAAACTACAACCCGTCGCTTGTTCCCGGCGACGTCGCTTACTCTATTGCGTTCGAATCCAAGTTCTACAACCCACCTCAAGGTGTGGACACCGAGTTCTACTACTCGTGGAACGGACCGGTCGGGGTGACGCCGGAGTCGGGCGGCCGGAACTACCGCCGGATCTTTCAAGCCAATGTGTCGTGGGGCACCGCGGCCGGGGCCCCCGCCACCCAGCCGATGGGTTACACGCAGTGGTCGTTCGACGTGAACAGATTCTTCGTCGACAACGGCGCCAACTACAACGGGTCGTTCCTGTTGGATTTCACCACGAGCCCGCAGCCGCTGATGACTTGGCACGGTGCCTTCAACCTCGAATACGGGCTGACGTTGGGCGGGGCGATCAACCAATCGGACAATACGTCCAGCAACCAGTTGCGGGGCGCCACGCTGCTGTCCGCCGGCAACGCCTCCTACTCGTTTGCCGCTGGTAACAATGCCCTGCTGACGCTTGCCAACGGCATTGGCGATACCGGCTTGCGCCTGCAACGCGGCGAAACCAGCTCGGAATACTTGGTCCTCGGCGGCGGAGCGGGCGGCGGGATTTTTGGCGGTGCGAGCAATGCATACTACTTCGACTCGGTGACCAACGGTGGCAGCGTCGGCTCACTCCGTGATTTTGCCTTCCGCGCCAGTTTCAACGGCGGTTCGTCCTACACGTCGGCGCTCCTGATCCAACCCCGCAACAGCCTGGTCCAGATACCCTTTACCACCGCGAGCACATCTACCGGCACCGGCGCCTTGGTCGTGTCGGGCGGCATTGGTGCGGCCGGCCGCCTGAACGCCGGCGAAGTCTACACCGCCGGCGCCATCCGCTCCTACGCGGAGGAAACGAGCGCTTTCGCGCAATTGGCGCACGGCTACGCGAGTCCAAGCCTGACGCTCAACAGCAACGGTGCCGGCAACTTCCGCACGATCGACTTCTCCTACGGCTCACCCGCCACCCGGTTGTGGCGCGTGGGCTACGCCGGCTTTACCTCGTCGACCTCCTTGAATTTCGAAAGCGGCACCGGCATGGCGCTCTCGCTCGCCGCCAACGGCGACGCGACCTTCTACTCCACCACCTCCGCAACCTCAACCGCTTCGGGCGCCCTTGTAGTCGCCGGCGGCCTGGGCCTCGGGGGCAATCTCCATGTCGGCGGTTCCGTCGTGCAGGCCGGCGGTGGCACCCTCTCGGGCACCTCCGGCTCCCTCGCCCTCTCCGCCGCCGGCACCAATCAGAACGTCACGCTGACCCCGAGCGGTTCCGGTTCCGTGCTGGCCAATGGTCCGCTGACCGCGACCGGTCGACTGTCCACCACCGCCACCACCGCGAGCACCTCCGCCACCACCGGTGCCTTGGTCGTCGCCGGCGGTTTCGGCTTGGCCGGAGACATGTTCATCGGCGGCTCCATCAACCTTGCGGGCGGAGGTCAACTGGCCGGAAACGCCGGGGCTCTGAGTCTCGCCGCCGCGGGCACCGATCGATCGATCACCCTGACCCCGACGGGCACCGGTTCGGTCACCGCAGCCGGCCAGCTCGTGGTGGCAGGAAACCATACCGTCAACTCGACCTCGGCCGCCACGTCCACTGCCACCGGCGCCCTCACCGTCGCCGGCGGAGTAGGCATCCAGAAAAAACTCTTCCTCGGGGACGATCTGAGCCTGATCCCGAGCAGTTCCACGGCGTCCTCCGTCCGCCTCAGCGGGACCGCCGTCACGGATACTCCGGGCCTCTGGTTCAGGGATGGTGGCACCCCCACCGCCGCCAATGTCGCCGTGGCCGGCACCGCTTCCTCCACGATCGTAAACGCCCCGACCGGGGGCTCCGTCAGTCTGCGCATCGGCGATACCGGCTACGTCACCGTCGCACCCTCCGCCGTGACGCTCTCGTCGGTTCCTCTCCGGGTCACCTCCTCGACGGCCTCGATCTCAACCACGACCGGCAGTGCCACCTTTGCCGGCGGCATCGGTGTCGCGGGACGCACCACCACCAGGACCCTGAGCGTGGGCGGAGGTTCGGCGGTCGACCTCATACTGACGGCGCTAACCACGCTCGACTTTCCCTCCATCGCGCCCAACGGCGGCGTGCAGGACCTCACCGTCTCCGTGCCCGGCGCGAGTCTCGCCGATGCCGTCAATGTCGTCGAAGGTGCCGGCGCCTTTGCCCCGGCCGGTCTGGTGCTGCGCGGCATCGTGACCGCGGCCAATACGGTCACGGTCAGGGCCACCAACGTCACCGCCGCCGCGATTGATCCGGCTTCGCTGCCGTTCCGCGTCACGGTCACCAGCTTCTGACGGCTCCCCTCGCGGCCCTGCCGGGCGGCGCCCGGCATCGCCCGTCAAGCCCGGCGTCGTCGCATCATCACGCCCAGGAGCACCAATCCCCCGGCCCAGAGGGCATAGGTCGACGGTTCCGGAATCGCCGCCAGCAGACCGACGTAGCCCGGACTGGACGCGTTGCTCGTGGAAAACTGCGCCAGCAAAGCTCCCGCCGCGGAGTATTTGGCCACGACATCCTGGGTTTCAGCCGCGACATAGACATTGCCATTGGCGTCGATGGTCAGACCGCCGAGCGTCCCCAAGCCCGTGCTGACAAAGGTGCCCTCGAAGGCCCCTCCGGCGGTGAATCGGTTGATCGCCCCCGTGTTCGAGTTCGCCACGTAGAGCCGACCTGTCGCATCGAAGCCAATCCCCGTCGGTCCGCTGACATTCGCGGTCACGAACGAACCGAGCGACGTTCCGGCCGACGAAAACCTCTCGATCGTGTTTCCGTTCAGATTGGCGACGTAGAGATTTCCCGCCGCGTCGAAAGCCAAACCCGAGGGATTGTCCAATCCGCTCGCCGACAACGTCCCCAACAGTGTTCCGGCGGACGAAAACTTGCTGATCTGGTGCGTGGAAGCGCTCGCCACATGGAGATTGCCGGCGGCATCGAACGCCATCCCGGTGGGCAGGCTGAGGCTCGACGCAAACGTCCCGAGGCTGGCACCACTCGCGGAGAACTTGGAAATACTACCCAGCCCGGAGTCCAAGGAATTGGCGACGTAGACGTTGCCGCTGCTATCCACCGCAATTCCAGCGGGGTTGTTGAGCCCTTGGAAGCCATTGGCAAAGATACCGAGGTCGGCCCCCGCCACGGAAAACTTCTCCACGGTCGCATTTCCGGCGTAGGATACCAGAATCGTCTGGCCGAACACCGTAGCCATCGAACTCACGAAACCGAGAATCGCCATGCCTCGGAAACCGGAGCGGAGAAATTTGAAGGAGAGGAGCATACGTAAAATTTTGGCGCGGCAGGGCGGAATTAAACTCAGTTCGGTGATTGCGCGCGATGGTTTCCATTCCAGCGCCTTCCCCGGAGGACGGCCCGGGCCGGCACGCGGTAACGACGCTGGTGCAAAATTCCTGCATTCGCATCGCGTGTCAACCGAGGTTGTGGCCCCACCGGACCGGTTCCGACCAGACCCCTCCGCGGGATGTCCACACCAGCCCCGACCTCCGGTCACTCGCGGCCCGTTCGCAAGGTCAACCACAACAACCCCAGGCGCTCCCGGAGCGCGAGGGTCGTGAGATTCAACGCTCCGGCATTCCACAAAAAATCCTCCACCGTGACCTGCGAGGGCGTATCGGTCGCGAAGTCGGCCGGGCAGGCCACCGTTTCAATCCCTGCCGCCGAAAACCAACGGGTCGCCCGGGGCAGGTGCCATGCCGAGGTGACCAGCGCCACTTTTTGCCGACCAAACCGGGCGGCCACCGCTCGTGCTTCGCCCTCTGTGTCCGGAGCGCCGCTCAAGGCTACCATCCGGCGCGGATTCACTCCCGACTGTTCCAGAAATCGAACGACCGTGGCGACCCCCGACTCATCCGGGCCGCAAATCACGACCACGACGTCGGGCAGCAGCTTGGCCAACCGGATCCCCTCCACGGACCGCGCCAAGCCAGTGGGCCCGAGACGATGGTTGGCGGAAAACCCCGGGCGCGGTTCCAATCCACCCGCCAAGATAACAATCGCCGCGACCCCTGGATCGGAACCAACCACCCCGCTTCCGTCGCTCCACGCGGCAACGGGCGGAAACTCCGTCTCCAGCGGACGGAGCAGCGCCACGGCCACGAAACGGTTTCCGGAAAGCAACAGCGTCGCGATTCCGAGTCCGACCATGATTTTGCTCCGTCGCCCCCAGCCCGCCCGCCGGGACACACCCAACCCGAGTGCGATCAGCATCAAGGCCACGCTCAACGGCGTAGCCAGGAACGACAGCGTTTTCTTCAGCGC
>JBILLY010000452.1:0-4615 GCA_044375835.1 Opitutaceae bacterium | reverse complement strand
GAGGTCGGCCCGCGCCTCGGCGAGAAATCCTTCGACGTCGAGCGCGGCCGCCCGGGCGTCGACCGGCTGATCGCCACCACGACCGCCGAGCTCTTCTTCGACACCGGCCGCCTGTGGCGGATCGTGCTCAAACCGTCCCACCTCCACGCCAAACCATTGCAACCGTTTGCCGAGGCATGGATGAACCTCGGCCCGATCGATGGCTTGGCCGTCGGCTACCAAACCACCCGCGCCCAATTCGACCGCTACCTCGCGGCGTGGAAAGCCCGCGCCGCCGCCGCCGGCCGCCGCGAGGGCACCGACTACTGGGTGCACGATTCCCCCTCCGATTCCAACGGCGACCGCGTCACCGTGACCATCGGTCCGCGGCGCCGGCTTATGGGCACCGGCACGCTGGTCGGCAGTCAGTGGCACCTGCACTTCACCGGCTCGCTCGCCGCCCGCTACAATCCGAAGACGCCGGCCGGGGCCCTGAATGAGGTCACGGCCAGCGACGAGACCTACTCCACGCTTCGCCGCGAGCGCGCGGAGAATCAGTTGCCCGACCAACCGCGGAACGGCCACCCGCTCGCCGATCCCCGCGCGCTCGGCCCGACGCTCACCTTCGACGACGGCCGCACGGTCGTCTTCGGCCAGGCGCTCGCCGACACCGAGTGGGCCTTCGGTGCCGTCGCCGCCCCGGCCAATCCCGCCGTCGACCGCGACGGCCGTCTCCGCCACCTCGCCGCCGCGGGCGCCTTTCTCGAATTCGATTCCGGCCGCCTCCGCGGCATCGCCTTCGGCCCCCAGCACGCGTTCGCCCATCCGGTGCGCCCCTTCGACGTCGCCTGGAAAAATCCCGACCCCATCGGCCCGCACCGCCTCCGTCGCGGGCTCTCCACGCAGGACCTGCTGGAATACCTGGACGCATGGCGCGAGCGCGCCGTCGCCGCCGGCAAGAAAGAGCAGGAAGATTTCTGGCTGCTCCGCGGCACCACCGACACGGGCGTGACGCTCGCCATCGTGACCCTCGCGCCGCAGCGCTACGCCCTCGTCGGCGCGCCGTTCCACGCCGATTCGTTCGTCGTGATCCATTCGCCCGCCCCGCCCGGGGCGCCGGATCCGACCCCGCTCCTCGTGCTGCACGTCACGCTCGACGCCTTTTCCACCGCCGGCCGTCCGCCGCCCGGCACGCCCGATCCGACCCTCGCCGGCGTCACCCTCGAAGACGGCACGCACCTGCGCTTCGGCCAGCTCCGCGCCGAGGTCGAACGCCTCACCGGCGCCACCGCCACGATTCCCGGCGGCCTCAGCCCGACCAACACCGCCTCCCCGCGCGCTTCACTCCGCGACGTCTCCGTCGATTTCAGCGGCGACCGCGTGCGGTCCATTTCCTATAGCCGCTGGTCGCACCCGCCCGCGCCTTTCCCCGAAGCATGGAAGAATCTCGACCCCATCGGCGACCTGCAGGTGACGCGCGACATGACGCCCGAACAGTTCAAAGCCTACCTCGCCGCCTGGGAAGACCGCGCCCAGGGCCTCGGCTACGTGCGCGACAAACACTACTCCGTCCGCGAGACCTCCACCGAGCGCTCGCAAGGTTTTCTCATCTCGCTGCCGCCCTCGCGCCCCTCGCTGGGCGGAGCCCGGCGCATGGACTCGTGGTCGGTCTCGTTCAATCCCTCCGGTCCCGCCGAGCGGCGCACGTTTCGCCTCACCGGGCTCTACTCCAGCCGCGGGGAATTCAGCGCCACCCCGCCCGCGCCCAACGCCGCCAGCGCCCGCCAGAATCTTCTGCGCGACATCCTGCGCAACTCCCCCCAGCCCGGCATCGCCCTGCCCGAACTGTCTCTGCCGGAGTTCACGCTGCCGAAATTCTGAGCCGCCGGCCCCGGCGGCGCCGCGCCGGCCCGCGCCCGCTCAACCCAGCCGCGCCGCGATCTCCGCCGCCAGCTCCCGGAACGCCTCCGCCCCGGTCGCCGAACTGTCGTAAAGCGCGATCGGCTTCGCGCTCATCGGGGCCTCGCTGATCGCGATGTTCTCCGGGATGACCGTCTTGAAAAAGTGCAGTTTCTTGAACGCCTTCTCCCCCGGCAGCCGCTCCATCGTCTCCTGGTGAAACGTCACGTGCCGCCGCACCCGCGTGAACACCACGCCGAGGCACTTGATTTTGAACTCCAGCTCCGCCTTCAGGTAGTCCAGCCGGTCGAGCAGCAGCGCCAGCCCCACCGACGACAGGAAATCCGGCTGCATCGGCACGAGGAAGTAGTCGCTCGCGTAGAGCGCGTTTTGCGTCGCGGTCTGCAGGTTGGGCGGACAGTCGCACAGGATCACGTCGTAGTCGTCCGCGACTTTCTCGAGCTTGCGCCCGAGGATGCGCTCGCGGCCCGGCCGCGCCGCGAGGTCGAGATCGATGAAGGTCATCCGCAGGTGACTCGGGATCAGGTCCAGCCCCGGTATCTCCGGCACCACCCCGCGCACGATGCAGTCGCGGAATTTGTGGTGCTCCTCGTCCTTCGCCCGCTTCCCTTCCCCGCCGATGCCGAAGACATCCGCCATCGTGCCGTGCTCCGCCGCCCACGCCGCCCACGCCTTCTCCGGCATCAGCGAGAGCGAGGCGTTGGTCTGCGGGTCCAGGTCCACCAGCAGAACTCTCTTCCCGTGCTCGCGCGCGAGATAGGCCGCCAGGTTCACGGCGACCGTCGTCTTGCCGACGCCGCCTTTCATGTTGAGCAGGGAGATGACGGTGGCGTTGGCCATGGCGGGGAGGTGCTGGGGGTTTCGGGGACGGTCGCGCGAGGGAGGTAAACGCGACCCGCCGAAGCTGAAACCGCGCCATCGCCGGCGCAAGCGACCGCCGTGTTACATTTTTCTTCGCCGCCGCCTCAAGGGAGCGCCCCCGCCCCCTATTGCGCCGACGGCGCCGCCGCCGCCACTACTTCATACGCGATCGCCGGCACCGTGCCCAGCGACGCGCGGCTGCTTTTCGCCGCCTTCGCCGCCTTGCCCGCCGGCCGTTCGCCGAAACCCGCCAGCAGCAAATTCCCCTGCGCCCCGGCCTTCACCTTCGCCGCGTCGCAGGCCAGCACCACCGTCACCGTGTCGCCCACCCCCGCGAGACACTCCTTCACCGTCACGCCCTCCGGCGGCTCGACCAGTTCGAACGAAATCTTCCCCGCCGTCCGCGCCGAGGGCGCCGCGATCTGCACGCGCACCGTCCCGCCCGGCACCAGTTTCACCGGCCCGCGCGTCGCCACGCGAAACGGCGCCGCCCGCCCCGTCACCGCGACCATCCACTTCTTCGCCGTCACCAGGTGTTTGTAGGCGAAGGCCTGCATCATGTCCTCCGCCGGCAACGCCGCATGCGCCACCGTGCGCGTCCCGATCTTCGCCGCGCCGACCAGCGTCAGCTCCGTCGTTTCGTCCCGCGTCGCATAGGGCGCGGTCAACGTCACCTGCACCTTGTCCTGCCCCGCAGGAATGCGCGCGCCGCCCAGCGCAAAGCCCCACGGCGCGTCCCGCAGCTGCAGCGCGATCTCCCCGGCGAAGCCGTCGTGCCGCAGCGCATACACCGTCACCGGCACACTCGCGCCCGCCCGCAGGTTCACACTCGCCGGCACCACCCGCAGCTCGAAGTCCGGTCGCGGCGCGCCGACGCGCAGCCGGTAGGCGTGCTCCGGTCCGCCGCCGTGCTGGGTGTCCGCCACCGTCAGCGTGTAGGTGCCGTCCGCCGGCAGCGTGCAGCTGATCCGCGGGTCCGCGTGGTGCGTGAGCAGCCCCGCGCCGCGATCCTCGCTGTCGTCGTTGAACGCGATCTGTTTGCCGGCCGCGTCCGTGAGTTTCAGCACCGCGTCGAGCGGCGAGCCCAGCCGCCGCGCCGTGATCTCGGCCACGATCGCCTCACCCGCCTTGCCTTCGAAGCGGTAGCGGTCGCGCTCGCCCGCCCGCGCGATCCGCCCGTCGACCGACGCCGGCAACGCGAGCCCGCGTGGCTCCGCCGCCGCCTCGGCCGGCTCCGTCAGGTGCATCACCCCGGGCGCGTCGAGCGCGATCCGCACCGGATGCGACATCTGGCCGGCACCGCGCACGCCGACCAAAAACGTCCCCGGCCCCCGGTTCGCCGTGTCGAGCACGAGGTCGGCCGACGGCAGGTTCCAGCCCGACAACGCAAAGGTCGCCTTCTCCCCGCAGGTCGCGCCCAAAGGAAAAATCCCCGTCACGAACGGCAGCTCGCCGACCGCGATGCGATACACGAAGTCCTCGCGCCCCCGGAAGATCGCGTCCTTCACCTCCACCACATAGGTGCCGTCCGCCGGGATGTCGTAGCGCAGCACCGGGTCCGGGTTGAACCGGTAGTCGTCCGCGTAGGCCAGCTCGCGTCCCTTCGCGTCGCGCAGCGCCACCGTCGCCTGGAACCACCCCGGCACCGCGTCCGCCAGATACGGGATCAACGCGCGCGCGCTCGCCACGAGCACGATGCGCTGCCCGCGCGTCGCCTGGAAATGAAACCGGTCCACCTCGCCGGGCATGATCTGGCCGTTCATCACCGCCGGCAGCGTGATCCCAAGCTCGCCCTTCGGCCGTTGCGTCGCGGGATCGATTTCCTTGCCCGGCTTCGGCGCCGGTCCGCTCGTCG
>JBILLY010000450.1:0-4621 GCA_044375835.1 Opitutaceae bacterium | reverse complement strand
GCCCAGAAGTCGAGGACGACGACCTTGCCCTTGAGTTCGCTGAGTTTTTTGAGGCCGGCGCGGGTGGTCCAGGTGAAGTCGAGCTCGGGGGCGGGCTTGCCGATGAGGGCGGTCTTGGCGGCTTCGGCCTGGGCCTGGCGATCGAGGGCGGCGAGGGTGCGGTCGACGTTGGCGGCGGCCTTGGTGCCGGGAAACTCGGTTTTCAGCTGGGCGAGGAGTTTCTTGCCGGTCTCGAGGTCGTTGAAAACCTGGAGATGGAGGGTCGCCTGCATGAAGAGGATTTGGGCGGCGTCGTCCGACTTGGAGGCGCGATGCTTGGCGAGGAGGGTGTCGAATTCGGCGAGTTCGGCGGAGAGTTTGTCGGGGGTGCGGTCGCCGGCGCGGAGGCGGGCGGAGATCTTGGCGACGAGGGCGGAGAGTTCGGTCGCGACCGGGGAAACGTCCTGCGCGGGCAGGCGGGCCGCGGAAACCACGGCGAGGGCGGCGACGAGGAGGAGGCGAAGGGTGCGCATGGGAGGGGCGGATGCTGGAGAAGGAGCGGGGAAGTGCACGCGAATTCCCGGCGGCGAATTCCCGATCGCCGGAGGCGTGAATTCCCTCAAGTGTCAGGCGGGCGCGCCAATTGGAGAGGCGCCGGGTCCGCACCGCGTGGGCCGGACGGCTTTCTCGGGCGGGACCTCGGGCCTGTGAACGGAAGGGGCAATCGACCTCGCCGTGCCGACGGCACGCGGGGTGGGTTGCGCCTTTCGGTTTCAGCCGGGCGCCGGACGACCGGGAAGGCGCGGCAATCCGTAATTTCCGTGAAAATTCCCGATGTTTCCGCTGGTCCAGACCGCTACTTGCGCCGAAGCTTTGCCCATGAGTGAGACGCTTTCTCCGGGCTCGGCCACGCCGCGCGCGCCGACCGGCGAGGATCTCGGCGTGCGCAAGCGCATCCTGCTCGTGGACGACGATGCGGCGCTGCGGGAGTTGATCGCGCTCGCGCTGACCAGCGCGGGCTACCACGTCGACGGCGTGGGTGACGGGCGCGAAGCGCTGCAATTTCTCGCGCGGACGAACGTCGACCTCGTCATCTCGGACCTCTGCATGCCGCACATCGACGGGATCGAGCTGGCGATGGAGATGCGGAAGACGCGGCCGAAAGTGCCGTTGATCGCGATCTCGGGCGGCGCGGTGGGCGAGACGGAATCGATCCTCCGCGCGGTGAAACTGCTCGGCGCCAAACGCACCCTGCCGAAGCCGTTTTCCCTGCGGGAATTGACGTCGGCGGTGGCGGAGGTGCTGGCCGGCGTGCCCGCGTGAGGACGGAAGCGCCGACCACGGCGCGGCGGGGAAAAAGCCGGACAAATGCCTGATGCTGCGCGAGGCGGGCGAGCGCGCGCACAGGAAACTTGCAGGTGACGACCGGGTGACGATTGGATGGCGACACTTCCCCGCCGACTCGATCGATGAATGCCTCCGACCCGGTGCTCACGCGTCAGTTTCCCCTGATCCAGAAGATCTACGCCGACGAGATGTGGCTCGAAGGCGAACGCCGGGGCCATGCGGTGCAGCGCGACGACCCCGTGGTGCGCGAGAAGGTCTGTTGCGTGATCCTGCGGCTGGGGGCGGAGATGCGCGCGCAGGTCCTGCGCGAGCTGGCCGAGGAACGCCTGCGGCATGTGCCGAGCGTGGAGTGCGCCGGTCGCCACGCGGCGGCTTAGGCGGGGGCGGGCCGCGTCGGTCGGGTGGCGCGGCCGGGCGCGCGGAAAAATCGCGTCGCGTCGCGGGAGGAATGCCGCACGGTGGCGGCCGGACGATTTTTCCACGATGACGACGATGCAAACGGTGCGGCGGTGGATTGCCATGGGTTGCCTGGCGGTGCTCGGTATCGCCGGGGCGAGCGCCCAGCAGGTGCTCGACTTCGGGCCCCATGGTCGCGCGACGATCTATCTGCTCGGGGACTGGAAGGCGACGGTCATCAAGATGCCGGACAAATACGAACTGAAGCTCGCGCCGAAGCGCGACGGCATCAACGCGGAGTGCTCGATCGCGGTGACGTTTCCCGAGGTGGACCGCTTCGAAACGAAGGCGCGGCTGAAGCTGCGGGTGGAGGCGGACGCGAAGCAGTTCGAGGAGATGTCGGTCGAGGGCAAGGCGTATGGACGCGAGTTCGTGCTGCGCGCGGGCACGGGTTTCTACTGCAATTTCACCGATCCGCGGTGGCGCGCGAAAGGCGAGAAGCCACCGCCGGGGGAGTTCAAGGTGATCTCGGTGGGTAAAATCAAACTCGCGCCGAACGTGCTGATGGACGTGGCCATCATGGCGGACAGTTTTACCGAGGAGCCCTACCAGCAGCTCCTCGGGGCGATCGAGGGCATGGAGTTCACGCCGGGGCGCGGACGCTAGACCGCCGGCGCGGCGGGGCTCAGCCGCAGATCGTGAGCGTAATGCCGGCCAGAATACCGAGGACGGCGGGGAGTTTGGCGCGGCCGTTGACCTCGCCGAAGAAGAGCAGGCCACCGGCGAAGGCGACGAGGATGCTGGCGCGGCGAAAGCTGGCGACGAGTGAGACGAGGGCGTCGGGATCGCGCAGGGCGTTGAAGTAGATGAAATCGCAGGCGAGCAGGGCGAACGAGACGAAGGGCACGCTCCAGCGCCAGGTGAAGGGGTGGCGCGGCCAGAGGCGGAGCTTCCAGCAGACGGCGAGCGGGAGGAAGAGCAGCGCGAGGTAGATGGAGAACCAAGCTTGGACGGTGGCGGCGGTGAAACCGGAGCGCCCGAGGAGAAACTTGTCGTAGAGGCCGCTGACGGCGCCGAGCAGCGTGCCGGCGAGGAGCCAGCCGATCCATTTGTTGCGGTGGAAGCGGATGCCTTCCCGCGCGCCGGCGACGGAGAGGCCGAAGAACGACGCGAGGGTGACGGCGACACCGAGGAACTCGAGCCACGACGGGCGCTCGCCGAGGACGAGGAGGGCGCCGCCGAGCGTCCAGACGGGGCCGGTGGCGCGGACGGGGGCGGCGAGGGAGAGCGGGAGGTGTTTGACCGCGAAGTAGGAGCAGATCCACGACGAGGCGACCAAGGTGGATTTGAGCAGGAGGAGGGCGTGTTGCGCCGAGGGCAGCGGCGCGACGCGAAGCAGCTCGGGGAAGCCGCCGGGGAGAGTCGCGGCGAGTCCCATGAGGGCGAGCCAGACCGCGGCGCTGCAGGCGTTGGCGAAAAAGAGAACGGGGAGAACGGCGTTGTCGCGGACGGCGTGTTTCGTGAACAGGTCGTAGCAGCCCAAAAAGAAGGCGGAGACGAGGCTGGCGACGATCCAGTGCATGCGGATCGGTCAGCTTGAAGGTCGCCGCGAACCGGCGGCAAGGGCGCGGGCGCGAACCGGCCGAGTGGGCGGACCGGCGGTGCGGCCTCGGTCGCGGCCGGGTTGGCGCAGCCCGGGCGGGAGCGCCCGCGCCGGACGCTGCCGCCGAATCGGACGCGGGCGGCGAGCGGAAATCCAGCCCGGCGGTGGCGCCGGGGCGACGGAGGTCAACCGATGCCGAGCAACTCGACCTCGAAGACGAGCGTGGCGTTGGGCGGAATGGCGCCGGGGAAACCGCGGGCGCCGTAGCCGAGGTGCGGCGGGATGGTGAGCTTCACCTTGTCGCCGACGACCATCGCGGCGACGCCCAGGTCCCAGCCGCCGATGACTTGGCGCATGCCGAGCACGAATTGGAACGGTTCGTCGCGGTCGACGGAGCTGTCGAACTTGGTGCCGTCGGTGAGCCAGCCGGTGTAGTGGACGGTGACGAGGTCGCCCTTTTTCGGGGCGGCACCTTGGCCGGAGACGAGTTTTTCGACGGAGAGATCGGCGGGAGCGGGCATGGGAAAGGCGGTGGACGAAAAAGCGGGACGCGCGAGGCGTCGACTGTGCGGGGAGCGGTGGGCGCAGGGCGAGTCAGGATTTCGCGGCGGGGGCGGCGGGGGGCGTCTCGGCGGTGACGAGGCGGATGACGAAGTAAGTGACGGGGGAATCGCCGAGGTTGCGCAGGCCGTGGAGGTCGTTGGAACCGAAGAACAGGACGGAGCCCGTGGGAGCGCGATGGGGGACGCCGTCGATGGTGGCTTCGAGCATGCCCTCCTTGACCAGGACGATCTCGTCGTCGGGGTGGCGGTGCGCGCCGTGGGCGGCTTCGCCGGCCGCGACGGTGGTGGCGTGGACGGAGAGGTCTTTGAGGGTGGCGGTGGAGCCCTTGAGGATGGCGCGGCGCGCGCCGTTTTTGGTCGGGGTGACGGCGAGCTTTTCCCAATCGAAGATGCCGGACGGGCGGGTGGGCTTGGGGTTGTGGGCGGCGGGCGTGAGCGTGACGGCGGAGGTGACGTTGATGACCCAATAGATGGCGCGGGTGTGGCCGGCGTTGCGGATGCCGTGGGCATCGTTGCTGTTGAAGAGGAAGACGGAGCCCGGGCCGGCGATCTGGGTGCGACCCTCGAGGTGCACCTCGACCCGGCCGTCTTTGACGACGATGAGTTCCTCCTGCGGGTGGCGGTGGGGCGCGTGGGACGTGGTGCCGGGGTTGAGGGTGGTGATGTGGCACTCGAGGACGGCGAGGGTGGCGGTGGGGTGGTTGGCGACGTCGCGCCGCTCGCCCACGGGGGT
>JBILLY010000011.1:0-18060 GCA_044375835.1 Opitutaceae bacterium | reverse complement strand
AGGACGCCGGCGGGATTGCGGTAGACGCGGTCGGGACGGATGAGATTGGTGCCGGGCTCGATCCTGAACGTGTAGCCGAAGGGATTGAACGCCGACGCGTCCGCGCGGGCCAGCGCGGTGCGCAGCCGGCTCTCGCGGATGTTCTTGAACTCGGTGTCGCGGGTTTGGGCGCCCGAGTAGAGCAGCGCGCTCTCCCACTCCCAGTCGCGCCCGACCTTGCCGCGCAGGCCGACCAGCGCGCGGTAGGCGGTGGATTTGACCTCGATCCGGCGGTTTTCCCAGTCGGCCACGCGCGTGCCGACGCCGGGGGAGAACAGCACCTCGGCCGGGTCGCCGACCAAGCGCGGTGTGCCGTCGGCATTGGGCAGACCCTGCGGGTGATAAAAACGCGAACCGAACGGATTGTAGGGGTTGTTCACGCCGACGGCGATGTTGGGCTCGTCGGTCGCGTCCGTGGAGAGCGGGGTGCGCCCCAGCACGGAGAACGCGCGGTAGAACATCAGGTCGGCGAAGAGATCCGCGCCGCCGCCGAGCCGGTGATCGAGAAACGCGGCCGCCTGCCAGCGGTCGGTCTTGTTGGCGAGGGACGTGCCGAGGTTCGTGTTGTAAAAGTAATCTTTCTCGAAGCCGTCCATCGAGCGCGACGGCGCGGTCTGGCGCACCCCGACGCTGCCGTCCGCCAGCGGCGACAGATAGAAGGCGCCGGCCGTGGAAAGCGTGAGGTAGGGCGAAGGTTGGGTGAGCGAGATGCCGCGGTTGCCCGCGGGGCGCGCGCCGGCGAATCCGCCGTCGCCGGTGGGCAGGCCGCGAATCCAGCTGCCGAGGGCGGAAATGGACGAGCGGTTGTCGAAATCGTTGTCGCGCACGGTCGCGCCGTTGGCATCGATCACGGGCAACCCGTTCCACGGCGCGGGGAGTTTGCGGACGTTGCGGAGATTCGCGTCGCGCGACCACCAGCGGTCCTGGGTGCTGAGCGCATCGCGGTGGAAATAGTCGAGCGCCGCGCTCACGTGGGTGCGGTTGCGGTTGTAACGCCGGCCCCAGGCGGAGGTGAAACGATACTCGTTGCCGCCGCCGTCCTGCGTCATCGTGGTGCGGGCCGTGAGTGTCAGTCCCTCGCGGCGGCGCGAGACGATGTTGTTGATCACTCCCGCGGTGGCGTCGGCGCCGTAGATCGCGGAGGCGCCGTCGCGCAGGATCTCGGTGCGGGCCAGCAGTGAACTGGGGACGGAATTGATGTTCGCGGCCAACGAGGGCGTGCCGCTCTCGGACTGGCTGACGGGATGCGGCGCCATGCGGCGACCGTTGATCAGCGTGAGCGTGCTGCCGGAGCCGAGACCGCGGAGATCGATCGAGACGTTGTCGCCGCGCGCGTCCTGGCCGGCGACGTTGAGTTCGCTGAGGGCCGGCGGCGCCGCAAGGCCGTAACTTTCGAACAACTCCGACATCGTGGACGCGCCGCGCAAATCGATCTCCTCGAGGTCGATCACGCTGACCGGCAGAGTCGTCTCCTGGTCGACGCGACGGATGTTCGAGCCGGTCACGACATAGGCCTCGAGGAGCTGGGGGCCCGTGTCGCCGGGCGCGGCGGGGGCACGGTTACCGGGCGCGGACGGCGTCTGCGCGGCCAACGCAGCGAGGCCGGCGACGGCACCGGCAAACGCCGGCACAACCAACCGAAAAGAGCGGGACGGATGCGGGATCATGGAATCGAGGTGGATGGGGAGACGGGTCGAAATCGACGCGGCACAAGGACGATGCCGTTGCGTTCCGCGGTCAAGTGGCCGGCGACGATTGCCGGGCGGCCGTTGACGAAGACCCACTTTATGCCTTCGGACATCCGGTGCGGCTGTTCGTAGGTCGCGAGGTCGCGCACCGTCTTCGGGTCAAAAAGCACGAGGTCGGCGAAGGCCCCCGGCCGGATCACGCCGCGGTCGCGCACGCGGAACACCTGCGCGGGCAAGCCGCTCATCGAGTGGATCGCGCGCTCGAGCGGGAGCACCGGCGAGTCGAACACGTAGCGCCGCAGCTTGCGCGGATAGGGACCGTAGGAGCGCGGGTGCGGCACGCCCTCGCCGGGCGCGACGAGTTCCCCGTCGGAACAGGTCATCGTCCAGGGCTGGACCATGAAGGCGCGGATGTCGGCTTCCTGCATGTTGAACGACACGATCTGCGCGCCGCCGGCGAGGATGAGGTCGATCGCCACGTCGACGGGTTCGGCGAGGCGCGCGCGGGCGATCGCGTCGAGTCGCTGCCCTTCGAGCGAACGGTCGGCGGCGTGCGAGCGGATCTGGAGATTGGCGGCGCCGGCGCGGCGCTCGAGGTTTTCGAGCATACCGCGCCGGATCGAGGCGCGTTGCTCGGGATGGCCGAGCCGAGCTTTCAGGGCCCCTGCCCCACCCTCTTGCGCCCAGGCCGGGACCAGCGCGGAGGTCAAGCCGGTGGAAGACGCTTCATACGGATACTGGTCGGCCCAGATCTCCACGCCCGCCGTCCGCGCCGCGTCGATGCGGCGGATGATCTCGGCCGATTGGCCCCAGACGCGCGGGCCGAGCACCTTGATGTGCGTGACGATGCCGGGGAGCTTGGCCGCCCGCGCCACCGCGATCACCTCGTCGACGGCGGCCACGACGCCCACCGTGTAGTCGCTCTCGTCGCGCACGTGACTGGTATAGAAACCGTCGAACTCCGCCGCCACGCGGGCCAGCGCGTTGTGTTCCTCGGTCTTGGAGAACGTCCCCGGCGCGTAGAAAGGGCCCGCCGACAGGCCGAACGCCCCCGCCTCGAACCCCGCGCGCACCAGCGCCCGCATCCGGTCGAGTTCCTCCGCCGTGGGCTGCACGTCCTTCGCGCCGAGCACCGCGCTGCGCACCGAGTTGTGCCCGATGAGCAGGGCGGCGTTGACGCCGGGACGCTGCGTTTCGAGGGCCTTGCGCTGGATCGAGAGGTCGGTCGGACCGGCGCCGTCCGGATTGAGAAATACCGTCGTGATCCCCTGCCGCAGCAGCGCTTCGGCCGCGGCGGTCTTCGGTTGCCCCAGCGCCGGCCAGGCGTGGGTATGCCCGTCGATGAATCCAGGGACCAGATACAGCCCGTCGCCCTCGACGACGCGGTCGGCGGTGGCGCCGGTCAGCCGCCCCACCGCGGCGATGCGGTCGCCCTTGACCGCGACATCCGCCGCGAACCACGGGGCGCCGGTGCCGTCGACCACGCGCGCGCCGCGGATGAGCGTGTCGAACTCCGCGGCGTCGGCGGAGCGGAGTCCGGCGCAGACGAGCAACAAGACCAGGAGGCGATGCACCTTCATGGTTTCGGCGGCTCAACGCAGCCACGCCAGCCACGCACCGATCACGGGGGCGTTGGTCAGATCGATCAGGAATCCGCCCGTCGGCGGCACCAGTGTCATCGCCCGCGGGGCCGGGCCGCGGCGCCGCACGATCGCGTCCATCGCCGCCACCGCCGTGGCGGTCGAACCGATGCAGAACCCCGCCAGCCCCGCGACCATCACGCCCGCCTCGTGGTCGCGCCCGAGCAACGGCCACGCAACCCAGCGGCAAAACGCCAGCGTCGCGGCCACGTTCACGGTCAGGATCACCAGCATCGGCCCCGCCAAGGCCGCGAGGTCGGCCAAATTGATCGCCGCCAACGTCACGGCCAGAAACACCGGCAACAACACCGCGGCGATCGCGGCGACCACGTCGGTCCGCAGCCACCGTCCGCCCGCCGCATCGTGCGCCGCGCGCACCGCCACACCGACGAGCAACGCGCCCATGTAGGCCGGCAACGCCGCGCCGATTTTTTCGAGCCCGTAGCCGACCCAGGCGCCCGCTTTCACGCACGCGAGCAGCAGGAGCAGGTGCGCGGCCGCAGGGCGCCCGAACGCCGCCAATCGGCGCGCATCCGCCCACACCGAAGCGCCCGTCGGGCCCGTGCTATCGCGCCGCGTCGGCGCCGCGCCGGGCGCGTCGCCGCGGGCCAGCAGCCGCTCCGCCAGCGCGCCGGCGAGCAAGCCGCCCGCGATCAAACCAAAGGTCGCCGCCGCCGCACCGGCCGCCGCCGCCGCGGGAAACCCCGCCTCCTCGAACCGCGAAGCGAAACCCAGCGCCGTCCCGTGCCCGCCCACGAGCGTCAGCGCGCCGCACACCACGCCGAGCACCGCCGGCGCGCCCAGCGCCGTCGCCACCGCCACACCGAGCGCGTTTTGCAGAAACGCCAGCAGCGTCGCGCCGCCGAGCAACACGAGCAACGCCTTGCCCCCGGACCGCAGCAATCCGACCGGCGCCAGCAGGCCGACGCAGGTGAAAAAGCCGACGAGCAACGGCACGTTCAGGTTCTTCGCCGGCCGCGCCGCCCAGAGCGTGTCGGGCGTCACGCACCAGGTCCACCACCCCGCCGTCACCCGTGTCTGCCACGAGACCGGCGCCAGCCCGGTGACATTTAGCAATAGGACGACGAGCGCGAAGCCGAGCCCGCCGACGACCGCCACCGGCACATTGAAGCGCCGCAGCGCCGGCCACGCGCGCACGATCCCCTCGCCGGCGGCCAAGATCGGCACGGCGGCCAGCAGCAGCCACCAGGGGGAAAGGGTTGTCGGCATCGGTTGCGGAGGGGTTCGCGAGAGCACCGGTTATGCCAGCGCGGGCGGGCGCCACGCACGCGAAATCACGGCGCCGCGGCGGCATTCCGGCTTTGCTTTCGCCGGACGCGCGCCTTGTTCTCCCGAGCCCAACCTCCCCCGATGCGCCGCGCCCTGCTGTTCGCCCTCGCTTTCACGTTCTCCGCCGTCGCGTCGCCCGCCGCGAAACTCACCTCGCCGAAAGAACACTTCGGCTTCGCGATCGGCGACGACTACCACCTCGCCAACTACACCCAGACCGAGGCGTATTTCAAAAAGCTCGCCGGCGAGTCCGACCGTCTCCGCCTCGTGGATATGGGGAGGACCGAGGAAGGCCGCACCCAGTGGATGGTGGTCGCGACCGCACCGGAAAACCTCCGCCACCTCGACCGCTACAAATCCATCGCGCAGCGCCTCGCCCGCGCCGAGGGACTCTCGCCCGACGAGGCCAAGCAGCTCGCCGCCGAGGGCAAGGCCGTCGTCTGGATCGACGGCGGCCTCCACGCGAGCGAGACCGTCGGCTCGCACCAGCTGATCGAAACCGTCTGGCACCTCGCGAGCAGCGACGATCCGGAGATGCGCCGCATTTTGCGCGACGTGATCGTGCTCTGCGTCCACGCCAACCCCGACGGCCAGGAACTCGTCGCCAACTGGTATATGCGCGAGCCCGACCCCACCAAGCGCGTGCTCACGACGACGCCGCGGCTCTACCAGAAATACATCGGCCACGACAACAACCGGGACTTCTTCTTCTCCGCCATGAAGGAGAGCACCAACATCAACCGGCAGCTCTACCTCGAGTGGTTCCCCCAGGTCGTCTACAACCACCACCAGAGCGGCCCGCTCGGCACCGTGATCTTCGTCCCGCCGTTCCGCGACCCCTTCAACTACAACTTCGACCCGCTCGTCGTCGTCGGCGTCGAGACCTACGGCAACGCCATGCAGAGCCGTTTCCTGCAGGAGGGTAAACCCGGCGCCACCTCCCGCAGCGGCGCCAACTACTCGACCTGGTGGAACGGCGGCCTGCGCACCACCACCTATTTCCACAACATGATCGGCCTGCTCACCGAGATCATCGGCAACCCCACGCCGATGCACATTCCGCTCGTCGCGCGCCGCCAGCTCCCCTCCAACGACCTCACTGCTCCCGTCGCGCCGCAGGCGTGGCACTACCGCCGCTCGATCGACTACTCGCTCACCGCCAACCGCGCCATCCTCGACCAGGCCTCCCGCCACCGCGAAGTCCTGCTCCACAACATCTACCTCATGGGCCGCAACTCCATCGCCCGCGGCAGCACCGACTCGTGGACGCCCCGGCCCGACCGCCTCGACGAAGTCGTGAAACTCGCCGCGACCGAACGCGCCACCGGCGAGACCGGCGCCGAACCCGACCCCGAGTCCTTCGGGCCGCCCGTGCAACGCCTGCCCGCGAAATACTGGGACATCCTCCGCAAGCCCGAGTGGCGCGACCCGCGCGGCTACATTTTGCCCGCGGACCAGCCCGACTTCCCGACCGCGATCAAGTTTCTGAACACGTTCGTGAAGACCGGCATCGCGCTCCACCGCGCCACGGCCGACTTCACCGTCGCCGGCAAACGCTACCCGGCCGGCTCCTACGTCGTGAAAACCGCCCAGGCCTTCCGGCCGCATATCCTCGACATGTTCGAGCCGCAGATGCACCCCAACGATTTCAAATACGAAGGCGGCCCGCCCAACAAACCCTACGACGTCGCCGGCTACACCCTCGCCTTCCAGATGGGCATCCGGTTCGACCGCGTGCTCGAGGCCTTCGACGGCCCGTTCGAGCGCGTGCCCTACGGCCAGTTTCTAGTCCCGCCCGCCGGCCGCATCGCCGGCAGCGGCGTCGTCGCCGGCTTTCTGGTCAGCCCGCGCGTCAACGACAGCGCCATCCTCGTCAACCGCCTGCTCCACGCCGGCGCCGAGGTGTTCCGCCTCAAGCAACCCCCGACCGACGCGCCCGATTTCGGCGCCGGCACCTTCTTCATCCCGGATCGCCCCGGCGCCCGCGCCCTCGTCGAACGCGCCGCGGCCCAGCTCGGCCTCGCGGTGCGCACCGCCGCGGCCGCCCCCGCGCCCGACGCCCTCGTCAAGCTCGCCCCCGTGCGCATCGCGCTCTGGGACCGCTTCGGCGGTTCGATGCCGTCGGGCTGGACGCGCTGGTTGCTCGAGCAGTTCGAGTTTCCCTTCGACGTCGTCTATTCGGCGCAGATCGACGCCGGGAAACTGCGCGAGAAATACGACGCTATCATCTTCGTGTCCGGCGCGATTCCCGGTCCCGGCACGCGCCCGCCCCCGACCGCGCGCCCGCGCAATTTGCCGCCCGAATTCGAAGGCTGGATCGGGCGCATCACGCCCGACAAGTCCGTGCCGGCGCTGAAGGAATTCCTCCAGGCCGGCGGCTCCATCGTCGCGATCGGCTCTTCCACCAACCTCGCGTTCCAGCTCGCGCTGCCGCTGCAGAACGCCCTCACCGAACGCAACGCCGACGGCCGCCTGCGCAACCTGTCCGACGACAAGTTCTACATCCCGGGCAGCGTCCTGCACGCCCGGGTCGACAACCAAAACCCGCTCGCCTGGGGCATGCCGGAGCGGGCGGATTTTTATTTCGACCGCAGCAGCGCGTTCACGCTGCCCGCCAACGCCGAGGCCATCGGCTTCAAGCGCGTCGCGTGGTTCGATTCCGAGACGCCGCTGCGCAGCGGCTGGGCCTGGGGCCAGAACCGCCTCAAGGACAGCGTGAACGTCGCCTCCGTGAAAGTCGGCGCCGGCCAGCTCCACCTCATGGGCACCGAAGTCGCCTTCCGCGGCCAGACCCACGGCACGCTCAAGCTGCTCTTCAACGCGCTCTATCTCTCGACCGCCCGCAGCGACCGGCCCTGACGGAGCGGCCGAAACGCGCCGCCGGCCGCGCACGGCACCGACCGCACGGCTACCGCGGGGCCGCGCCCGGCCGCCCGGTTGTGCCGAAGACAAACCCGCCTCCCTCCACCCGCAGGCGCTGCGCGCCTATGACCACCGCATCGTCGTCGACGCGCGCGGCGGGCACGTCGGGCGCCGAGGGAGAAAACACGGTGACCACGATGCCCGACGGCAGTTGCAAGCGCCGGCCCTCGGCCTCGCCCGTGGTCGCCAGCAGGACCCGCTCGCCGCTCGCGCCGGTGAGATCCACGGCAAACGCGGTGCCGTCCGCGAGCGTGAGCACGCTCGTCTCGCCCCGCGGCGACATCGACCACGCCCGCACCGGCCCGGCCGTGACCCGACCCCACGTCCGGTCGCGACCGCCGGTATGGATCGAAAACGACGGGTCGGCCGGCGCGCCCATGTAGCCGCGCACGGGACTGGTCAGCACCGAGACGACGATGTCGTCGGCGTCCTGCCAACGTTCGCGCCAACAGAAAAACCCGGCGACGCGGTCGCGGTAAGCAAGCGGCAGCACCCCGGCCGGGGGCGTCGCCGGCTCGCCGAGCGGCCAGTTGACGAACGCGGCGACCGCAAATTGCGGATACAGGCTCGCCGTATCGAACGGCGTGCCGGCCTGCCGATCGGCCTCCGCGAGGAAGCGATCGTAGATCCACGCAAAGGCGCCCCGCTCGGCCGGCGGGAGCACGCCGAATCCCTGCGCGAAATACGCCGCGCCGCTCAGGCCGGCGCGCGCCCAGACGTTGTGCGGGTAGCCGCCGCGCACGGGCCGGAGTTCCGGCCGTCCGTCGCGAAACACGGTCTGGTAGGCCCACTTGAGCACCGCCAGCCGCGCATTGGGCCGCGGCGCGGCGAAATAGTCGCGACCGGCGGCGTGTTTCCAGCCCTGCAAGGCGGCGAGCGCCACGATCTGCGTGGCCATCGAGCCCGTGCCGTCTCCCTCGGCGAAAAAGCCGCCGTCGCCGAAGCCCTCGTCGAGCATGCGCGTCATCGAGTGGGCGGCGAGCCCGAGGAGCGATTCGACGCGCGCGGCGTCGGCCCACGGTTCGCCGCGCAACGCCAGCAGCACGAGGGCGGCGCCGCCGGTCTGCATGGCGAAATGATTGCTATAGGGCGACATCGTGCCGCGGACCAGTTGCGCGAGGTCGACGGTTCGGCCGTCGGGCATCGGCTCGCGGTAGTCGAGCAGCGCACGCCCGAGCCGCTCGCGCGTCGCCGCGTCCCAACCGTCGTGACACAGGTCGTAGCCGACGGCCAGCCAACCGAGCACCGGCCCGGCGCGCAGCGCGCCGCCGGGTGCGCGGAAACTGTAGCGGGGGTCGCGATCGCGCACGCCGGCCAGCAGTTGCTCGAAACACGCGCGGCCGAAGTCGGCGTAGCGGCGCTCGCCGGTGAGCTGCCAGAGCAGGCCGTAACCCGCGACGTGCCCGAGCGTGAGCGTGCCCGGCGCCGGATCGGCGCCGCGCTCCTCCGCCGTGCGCGCGGGGTTCAGACGGGTGGTCAGCGTCCGGCCCCCGGCACCGTCGAGGAGAAATCCGAGCCGCGCCAGAATCGCGCGACCGTCCGGCGTCGCGGCGCGGGCCCGCAGCGCGGGCAAGTCGGCGCGCCGGAACAGCAGCCGCGGGTGCTCCCCCGCCGCCGGCGGCACGAAGCCGGGCACCGGCACGGACCACGGCCCCTCCCCCGCCCCGGGCGCGACGCGGTAGCCGTAGGGCACCGAGCCGTCGCGACGATACTCGATCGCCGCCGCACCGGCCGTTGCGACCGGCGGCTCCCACACGAGGCGAAGCCCAAGATTGGTCTGGCGCGAATCCGGCGGGTGACGATGGCGGTTGGCGGGACGGAGGGCCTCGGGTTCGTTGAACCAACTGCCGCCGCGGATGACGCGCGCAGCACCGGCCTCGGCCTCCGGGGCGCGGGGGTCGGAGGCCGGGCCCGACGGATACGTGGCAAACGCGTCCTCGCACCATTCCCACACGCCGCCGAGCAGATCGTGCAGGCCCCAGGCATTGGCCCGTTTCGCACCTACGGGATGGCTGCGGCCTTCGGAGCGCGGATAGAACCAGCCGTGTTGCGGCAGTTCGCGATACGCGGGATCGTCGCCCCAGGGAAATCGCGCGGGGCCGCCGGCGCGCGCGGCATATTCCCACTCCGCCTCGGTGGGCAGGCGGAAGCGGCCCAGCCCCCGCGCGTCGAGTTTTGCGAGGAACGCCTGCGCATCGAGCCACGAGACTCCCTCGACCGGATGCGAAGCCGACGTGGGAAAGTCCCGGAACGTAGCGGGGTTCGAGCCCATGACCGCGCTCCATTGGGCTTGGGTGACCTCGAATTTCCCCAGCCAAAACGGTTTCGTGAGCGTGACCTCGCGCCGGGGCGACTCGTCGCGCGCCCGCCCCGTCTCGGCCTCCGGGCTGCCCATACGGAAGCGGCCTGCCGGGACTTCGACGAACACCAGCGCGGTGCCGTCCGCGAGCGTGACCGCGCGCTCCACGGGCGCCCCCGCCACGCCGGCGCAGACGGCCAGAAACGCACCGGCCCCGCGCAGCCCGTCGAGGAGTTTCACGGCTCTTCCTCCGGCGGCACCCAGACCAGACGCAGACCGACCGCCGTATAGCGCCCGTCGGGCGCGTGGCGATGGCGGTTGGCCGAACGCAGGCTCACGGGAAAATCGAACCAGCTGCCGCCGCGGAAAACGCGTTCGCGGCCGATCGGCGGCCCGGCGGGGTCGCGCTGCGGACCGGGCGCATACGGGCCATACCGGTCGGCGCACCATTCCCAGACGTTGCCGTGGAGATCATGGAGTCCCCATGCGTTGGGCGGCTTGGTGCCGACGGGATGGGTGAGGGCGAACGAGCGACTGTTGGCCCAGGCCCGGGCGTGGGTTTCGCGCTCGCCCGGATCGTCGCCCCACGGGTAACGCCCGGCGCCGCCGGCCCGCGCCGCGTATTCCCACTCGGCTTCCGTGGGCAGGCGGAACCGGCCGACGCCGCGCACGCCGAGCGCGGCGATGAACCGCTGGCAATCGTCCCAGGAGACGGACTCGACCGGGCGCCGCGGGGCCGCCTCGCCGCGCCGGAAAACCGCGGGATTGTCGCCCATCACGGCTGTCCACTGCGCCTGCGTGACCTCGTGCACCCCGAGCCAGAATGCGCGGGAAATCACGACCTCGTGCCGCGGCCCCTCGTCGAGATCGCGGCCGGACTCGGAGTCGGGGCTGCCCCGGAAATACACGCCCGGGGCGAGCCGGACGAACGCCAGTTCGATGCCCGGCGCCAGCGCGACCATGCGTGCAGCGGGGACGGGCGCGGCGGCAGCGGCCCCCGCCGACGCGAAGCAACCGAGCATCGCGCCGAGCACCCGGCGCACAGCCAGTCGGATGGCGGGGGGCATGGCGGCCGGATCAGAAACTCGTGCTGGCGGTGAGGCGGAAGCTGCGCGGCTCGAAATAGCGCACGGATCGGTTGGCGACGGTGATACGCTGCGCCCCGGCGGCGGTGGAGGCCACGGCGGCGCCTGTGGCGGGATTGATGAACATCGTGGTCGTGTTCGTGCCGACGATCTTCTGCTCGTCGAGGACGTTGTTCACGTTGAGCCGGAAGTTCCAGCGGCGGTCGGACAGCGTGACGCGGTAACCGAAAGCGAGGTTGAACTTGTATTCGGCGGGAATCTGCGGGCGGTAGCGGCGGTTCTCGTCGTTGGACCGGTCGCGGATGCCGTTGTCGATCACAACCTCGCCCTGGCGCGGTCCGTTGACGGTGACGCCGACTGAAGCATCGAGGCCGTGCAGACGGCCGGCGGGGAAGGTGTATTTGTTCCACATCGCCCACACGTTGCGGGGTGTGTCGGACGTGCGCCGGCCCTTGACGCCGCCGAGGATGTCGACGGCGGACTCGTCGAGATTGGCGCGGGCGGCCTCGGTGTCGCGGCCCATGTAGCGCCACCAAGAGTCGTATTCGGTGCTGTTCGGCTGGTCCACGACCTGGAAGCCGCCGGTGATGCCCTGCACCAGGTGGGTGTAGGTCAGGACGGTCGACCAGTTGTCGGTGAAATTCAGATACACCTGGGCCTCGACGCCGTGGGAACGGTCGTCGTAGGGCACGTCGGAATTGCGGTTGGTGTAGGCGTTGTTGGCGTAGAGGCCGGTGGCGCCGGAGCCGACGGCGTTGCCCTGGAGCGCGGTGAGATTCGCCGGATCGGCCGCGGCGGCCTCCATCGCGCGGCGGAGCGGATCGGCCGCGGCGCTGCCGAGGCTGGCGTAGTCCACGAGGATGAAGCCGCCCTGCTGCGGAGCCCCGGTGACCCGCGGATGGGCGGCGTCGGCGGCCGCGACATAGGTGGCGGGCAGCAGATAGGTGACCGGTTGGTTCCGCTGGAAGGTGGTATAAGCCGAACTGGTGACGGCGTAGGCGCCGGGGCCGGTGCCGGAGACCCGGACGTTTTGGGTCATGCCGGCGCGCAGCGTCGTCTGGTCGTTGCTGCGCGGCTGCGGCGCCCAGAACACGTTGTAGACGGCGTTTTCCCGGTCGACCTTGAACCACGAAACGGTGGCGGAGACGCGGGACCGGCCGTTGCGATCGCGCCAGAGGTCGAGCTTCGCGCCGAGTTCGCGGCTCTGGGTGAGTTCCGGCTCGAACGCATTGGCGGCGCCGTCGCGCTGGCCGCGATTGGGGAAGACGCCGCCGGCGCTGACGGCGTAGAGGTTGATGTCCCGGGTGACCTCGAAATTCAGTCCGCCCGTGTAGGTGGTGTTGCGCTGGGGATCGCCGCCCCAGCGGTAACCGTTGCGGATGGCGAGCTGGCCGGGGGCGCTGGTCAGGCTGGCGGCATCGGGCGCGGCGGGTTTCACCCAGTTGGCCAGATCGGAGTCCGGCAGCGCGGCGTTGGCTTTGGCGTAGGTGTAGAAAAACTCGCGGACCATGTAGCGCTGCGCGCGGGCGCCGGCGATGGCGGTGAGCCGGTCGCGAAACCACTTGCCCTGGTAGACGGCGTAGAAGCCGGTGTCCCATTCGGCGCCGACGGTGTCGCGGTTGGGCCGGTGCTGCTCGCCGCGGTAGCGGAGGTAGTCCACATCGGCGAGGCCGACGAAGGAACTGCCGGTGCCGCCGGCGATGTTGGAGGTGACCTGGGAGGTCGAGAGTCCGCGGGTGCGCGCGGTCTGGTCGGAGAATCCGCCGAGAAGCGTCTGGCGGTTGCCGCGCACCCGGAACTCGTAGGCGAGATCGGCGCGGACTTGGTTGATATAGCGGTGGCTGACAGCGCGGCCCCAGGAGTAGGAGACCGTCTTCCATTGGGTCAGCGCGGGATTCACGGGGTCGGCGCCGAAGCTCGTCCAGACGCCGAGCGCGGTCGGCGCGACGGCGGGACCGGCGGTGGTGACGCGCTGGATGCTGCCGCCGATCGTGCGGTTCGTGATGAGGCGGTCGGTATAGTTGGCGCCGAAAGAGGCCGTCAGGCCGGGAAACAGCTTCTGGGTGATCTCGACGGTGCCGGTAAAGTAGTCCTCCTCGGAATAGGTGTCGCCGCCGCTCCACCGGTAGAATCGATCGCGCCGGAACAGGTCCCGGGCGACCGTGCGGGTCTCGTTGAATTCGTTGAGATTCTCCGCGAGCAGAAGACCGGTGCCCGGCTGCCGGATATTGCCGGCATTGGAGTCGCCGAGGTCGGAGTAGCCGTTGCCCTCGATCTTGAACCGGCCGTATTCGAAATCGAGGAAGACGACGGTGTCCTTGAACGGCCGCAGCTCGACCGCGGGGGTGAAAAGAAAGCGGCTGCGGTCGTCGAAGTCGCTGCGCGTGCTGAGGTGCTGATACACGAGCCCGGCGCCGTAGTTGACGTAGCGCGTATCGTTGCGCGCCTTCCAGAGCGGGCCGGTGTGGTAAAGCTCGGCCCGCTGGAAATCGTTGCTGCCGTATCCGAAACGGAGGTCGGTCTTCCGCGTGGCCCGGGGATATTTCGGCGTGATGGCGACGATGCCGCCGAGCGCGCCGACCCCGTAGAGCAGCGACTGGGGGCCGCGCGCGACTTCCTGGCGGTCCACGTTGACGACGTCGGTGATGCTGTCCTGGCGAAAGCCGCTCCGCAGGAACGAGCGGGTGTTGAGCCCGCGGATCGCGACCGACGCCCCGTCGCGCGTGAGCGAACCGGCCTGGCCGCTGCCCGACGGGCTGAACATGAAATTGTTCGAGGTCGTTACCGTGTCCTGGACGATGCCGGCGGAGTATTCGAGCGCCTCCTTCACGTCGACAGCACCGATGTCGTCGATGAACTCGCGGGTGATGATCTCCACGGGCATGGGCAGCTCCTTGATGGAGATGTTGAGCCGGGTGCCGGTCGTGGAGTTGGTGGCGACGTAGCCGCGGTCCTTGGTCGTATCGACGCGGAATTCGCCCAGCACGATCGGCTGGTCTTTGGCGGCGTCGGCCGGGGCGGGGGCGGGCGCGGTCTGGGCCGCGAGCGGGCCGAAGCCCAGCAGCGCGCCGAGGGCGGCGAGCGGAGTTTTGCGGTTCATGGGTTTGTCCGGTGGGTTGGCGGGTTTGGGTGGTGGCGGCTCGCGCCGCGGCGCCTCCCCGGAAACGGGTCGGACCGCCGGGGCGCGCAAAATCATCAGCGCGCCCGTCTGGGCATCCTCGACGACCGAGAGGGCCGTGCCCGCGAGCAGCCGGTCGAGCGCCGCGCGGGGCGTGTAGTCGCCGCGGAGTTCATGGGTGCGCACCCCCGCGACAGCCTCCGCGGGAAACAGGATCTCGCGCCGCGCCTGCTGCCCGAAGCGTTTCAGCGACTCGGCCGCCGCGCCCGCCGGCAGGTCGAAGCGCACCGGCGCCGTTTCCGCCGCGGCCACGATGCCGCCGGCCGCCGCCGCCAGCCAAAGCCACGCGACGAGCCGGGCGAGCAGCCGCGGAACCGGGGAAGGAAAATGGACGCAGGGAAACAAGCACCGTGGCAGGGAGGGATTTCCTCCAAGATGCGCCCCGCTACGACTTCCGTTAAAAAAATCCGCGGCCACCGGCTCGATTCGTGGTTCGCATCAGGTCCGGCCGGTCAGCGCGCCTTGCGCAGCACGATTTCGCCGGTCGCCCGCCGCTCGGTCTGCGCACCGAACCCCGCCTCCAGCAGGCGCACGAAGCCCTCGAGGTTGTCGGACCGGAACGACGCGCTGATCCGCACGGCGGCCAGCTCCGGGTCGAGCACCACGATCTGCACGGCGTTGCGCCGGTTGAACTCCGCCACGATCTCCGCCAGCGGCGCCGAGGTGAACTCCAGCAACCGGTGCTGCCACGCGAGCACCCGCTGGATCTCGCCGGCGGTCAGGACCGCGATCTGCGGCGGCGGCGCTTGCGGCGCGAGCGAGACCACCGCGCGCTGCCCCGCCTCCAGCCTCGGCACCAACGTGCTCCGCTCCGTCGCCCGCACCGCGGCGATCGCCGGCGCGGCACCGACGGACTCGTCGACGCGCACCCGCCCCTGGGTCACCAGCACCTCGACCGCTTCCGCCTCGAGCCGGACATTGAACGCCGTGCCGACCGCGCGGACATCCATTCCCCGCGCCGCCACGACAAACGGACGCGCCGGGTCATGGGTCACCGTGAAATGCGCCTCGCCGCGCTCGAGGATCACGCGCCGCTCTGCCGGCGTGAAACGCACGTGCAGCGCCGCGCCGCGATTGAGTTCCGCCACGGTGCCGTCCGCGAGCACCCTCCGCACGACCTCGGCCTCCGCGTCCGCGTAGGTCGCCGACGCCAACGGCACGCCGGCGTCGTCCACCTCTCGCGCCTCCTCGGCCACGAAGAAGAGCATCGCCACTGCCGCCGCCGCCGCAAGGCCCGCCGCCGCCGGCCAAAACCTCACCCATCCGCGCCGCGGCGGGGCCAGCAGATCGGGGTTCGGCCGCGCGCTGTGTTCGGGCCGCCAGTCGGCGAGCAGTTCCAGCCGCCGCCAATGCCGCCGGTGCCGCGCGAGCTCCGCCCCGTGCCGCGGATCCGCCGCCAGCCACTGCGAAAACGCATCCTGCTCCGCGGCGGTCAGCCCTCGGTCGCTGCGCAGCACCCACGCCGCGGCCTCGTGCGCCGCGCGCTCCTCGGCTGCCCCGTCGCGAATCCCGCCGCTCACGACCGCCCTCCGCGTTGCCGTTCGATCCGCTCGAAATACTCCGCCAGCTTCCTCAGCCCGATCGTGCCCTGCGCCTCGACCGTGTGCTCGGATATCCCGAGCTGCGCCGCCACCTCCTTCTGCGACAAGCCGTAGATTCGCCGCAGCGTGATGATCTGCCGGCAACGGGCGGGGAGCGACTGGATGGCGTGGGTCAAAAGTTCGAGTTCCTGCGCCCGCGCCACGGCCTGCGGCACGTCGGAACTCTCATCATGGACGCTCAGCCCGGCCGCTTCCGCTAAAACGAATTTGTCCGCCACCTGCCGATGCCGCACGCGGCCGAGCGCGAGATTGCGCGCCGTCGCGAAGAGAAAGGCCTTGGGCGACTCGATGCGCTGCGTCGCCTGCGCCTGCAGCACGCGCACGTAGGCCTCCTGCACGATGTCGTCTACGTCCCCCTCGTCGCGAAATTGCCGTTGCAGCCAAGCCCGCAGCATCGCCTCGTGCGGCTGCACGTTGGCGGCAAACCATTGCGCCTGCGGGGAGTTTTCGGGGGGCACGCCGCGGAACAGAGGGAATTTCCGCCGATTTGTCCAACGTGCGCTCCCGGCCCCGCCGCGCCCCCCACGGCTGTCCCGTTCGCCCGATTCGTAGGCGCGGGGCGGGGCCACGGCCGAGGGCGCCCACCGGGAACGCCCCTGCCGCAACGGAATAGCCGCGCCGCGTCCCCTTTCGTTGCGGTCGTCCAAGTTCCACGGGGATACATCCGGCCGCCTTGTCACCGCCTCGGCGTCCGATCGGAGCACCATGGTTCCGCGCACTACGCATCCAGGGGCGACCGGACGCCGAGCCCCGGCCGCTGCATCACTTACTGCACGCTCGCCCGCGCGCGTCTCAGCTGTAACGTTGGGCGAAAAAGATGCCGCATCCCGAGTTTGATGTTTATCCCTACGTAGGCGCGCTTCCAGTGCGCTTCGGCACCGCGCGGGCTGATGTCCCCGCGCTCATCGGCTTGCCGGCAAAGCCCGGAAGAAAGAACGAAGACTGGTTCGATTCTATACGTGTGGGCTATTCCGAAACGGGAGGAGTCGCAGATTTTGGGTTCGGGCCACGCGATGGGTCACTATCATTTCTCGGCAGATTGCTCTGGAACGCCGACCGCA
The DNA here is from genome assembly GCA_044375835.1 of Opitutaceae bacterium. Lineage (GTDB taxonomy): Bacteria > Verrucomicrobiota > Verrucomicrobiia > Opitutales > Opitutaceae > ER46. The sequence continues at coordinate 1,257 of JBILLY010000011.1, read as the reverse complement.
TCGAAGACCCGATGCCTCTGCTGCTCTCCCATGATAGCGCCCCGCTCGAGTTCTACGGATATCTCATCTTCGAGAAGATTGGAGTCACTTGCACCGGCTTTCACGATGACGATCACAGTCAGAGAGCGATCACAGTCTTCCGGCGTGGACATTGGGACCACATTCTCCCGAAGGCAAAGCGACCAGATTTGAGTCGCTATCGACCGCATAAAGAAGCGCCCAACCAGACGCCAGAGCCAACGCGCTGACTGGGGGCGCGATTTCGACCATGCCGCTTCCGCTCCACAGGACCATTTCATTCGAAGAAAGGCGGCTTGTTCGCTCGCCGCGCGTGGCTCACCTTTAACGTTGGGCAATAGTCATGAACCTGCCGACCAAGACCATTGAATACCGTGGTGGCGTTGTGTCGCTTGAGATTCCGGCGCACTGGAAAGAAGAGTATGAGCCCAAAGGTGGCGGCACGTTTTATGAAGATCGCCCCGACTCCGGCACGCTGCGTCTGAATGTTTTGAGCTTCGCCCGGAGAGACGGACGCTCTTCAGAAGACACGCTGCGAGAGCTAATCGAGAAAGAGCCGCAGGAAACACTGGGATGCGGCTTTCCTCTGAAGCGCTACATGAAGCCCGGGACCGAGAACGGCGAGACGTTGCACCTCTACCGTTGGGAAGTTTCTGTTCCGGTTCCGCCCAATGAATGGCGCATCGTATGTTTCGTTCACACGATAGTAGCCGGCCAAGAGAGTGATCCTCGCATCAAGTGTGAGTTAGATCTCATCGACGAAATTGTTCGTAGTGCGCGTTTCTCGACCGCTCGTGGAGTCACCGGTGATTACTATCGAGAAGAAAGAAAAGCCCAACAAGGCGGCACAGACAACTCCGGGGCTGACCTCAATCGTTCGGCAAGATGAAGAAACCCGCGTTGATTTCTTTGGCTGTGCTGTTGGTGATTGCTGGCACCTTCGGCCTAAATCCCGCTTGGAAGCATTATTCGCTCTATCGAAGCGTGCAGCGAGAAGCACGTGCTCCCTACACAATCGAGGCGAAGCCGTCGGAGTTTTTTGCAGCGATGGTCGAGCGGCGAGGTTGGCACAATTCACCGATGAGCGTATCGCAACCCAAGCGGTCGTCCGATAGAATCTGCGAGGAGCTCAAATGGCAGAAGAACCTGCGAAGCGTGGCTGCCTTCTACACGACGGATACGCGGGGCATCGGCCTGGCTCAGTGGATGTTGATGCCGAGATCTTCGATCCTTCCGACC
>JBILLY010000449.1:0-4629 GCA_044375835.1 Opitutaceae bacterium | reverse complement strand
GGTCTGGGGATCGCGGACGACAAGGTCGGCGGTGGAGGTGAGCTCGTTCTGGCGAATGAAGGTGGTGCCGAGGCCGGAGGTGATGAGGTTCTTCTGCTCGATGATGCCGTGGGCGAAATCGAAGGAGAGGCCGTTGAACCATTTGCCGGGGACGTCGAAGACGAGGCCGACCTGCTTGGTCACGCCGTCCTCGGGCTTGAGGTTGCGGTTGCCGGCGGTCTTGACGAGGCGCTGGTAGGTGGAGGCGTCGACGGGATCGCCGGTGAGGGCCTGCGGGCGGCGGAGGTCGGGTAGGCTGGAGACGAGGGATTCGCGGACGCCGCCGTAGAGTTGCGGGAGCGTGGGCGAGCGGAAGGTCTCGCTGTAGCTGCCGCGGAGCAGGAGGGCGCGGAAGGGGCGGAAGCGGAGGCCGCCGAAGGGCTTCAAGCCGCTGTCGTAGCCGTCGCTGAATTTCTCGAAACGCGTGGCGCCGTTGAACTCGAGGGTGTGGGCGAAGCGGAAGTGGCGCTCCTTCACGAGGGGCAGGCGCAGCTCGAAAGAGGCGGAGTCGACGGTGCGGGAGGCCTTGGTCGGGTCCTCGAGGCGGACTTGGCCGATGATGTCGTCGAGGGAAGTGGAGAGGGCGTCGTTGGCGGTGTTGAATTCTTCGGCGCGGTGCTGGGCGCTGAGGGAGCTGCCGATCTTGCCCCAAGGTAGGGCGACGAGTTCGACGGTGGTGAGGCGGCCGTCGAGCAGCATGGTGGCGGCTTGGCCGTCTTTGCCGGAGACGACCTTGATGCTGTCGATGGTGGCGGGATCGTTTTTGAAATTCGGGCCGCCGAAGATGTTGAGGGCGTCGGGCGTGGACTTGGCGAGGGCGGCGCGGACCTTGCTCTCGCTGATGGCGTTGGTGGTGCGGTCGGTGGACTGGTTTTTCGTGTAGGACCAGCCGAGGTCCCAGTCGAAGCGCTGGCGCAGGGTGCCGCGGATGGCGGCGCGGTAGCTGAGGGACTTGCTCTCGATCTTGGCGATGCGCGGGCCGACCTCGATGGGGCGGTAGGTGAAGGCGAGCGGGATGCCGAACGGGTTGTAGTGGTTGGAGGCGGGGACGAGGATGTTGTTGTCGCCGGCGGTGGAGATGGGGGACGGGGCGAGGTGGGTCTCGGCCTTGATCTGGGTGTAGGTGACGGCGGCGTCGGCCTGCGTGGTGGGGGTGAGCTGGTAGGCGAGGCCGGTGCTCAGGCTGCGGGTGAGCCGCTCGGGGACGTTCCAGACGAAGGGCTGGAAGTTGTAGGAGTTGCTGAATTCGCCGGCTGGATACGCGCGGGCGACGTATTGGGCGGCGGTCGGGCGGCCGGGGTTGTTCTCGCGCGGGACGGAGGCGAAGTTGGCGGAGCTGCCGAGCGTGCCGGCCGCGGTGCCGCCGGTGCCGGGGAGGAAGGCGGCGGTCGCGCCGGTGAGGGGATTGCGCAGGGCGGCGGCGGTGAGGCCGTTCTTCGGGTCGGCGAGCTGGGCGAGCGTGGGGACGCCGACGGTGGCGTAGGGGCCGGTGCCGGAGCGGCCGTCGTAGGCGCTCACGGCGGTGGCGGTGGGGCGGAGGTTGGCGGCGTATTTGACGGCGTCATACGCGCGCCAGCGCTCGGTCTGGTCGGCGTCGGCGGAGAAGGGCTGGTCGGAGGCGGCGTTGGCGTTGCGCGAGGTGTAGGTGTAGTTGACGTTGGCGCGGAGCTTGCCGGCGCGGGTGCCGGCGAAGAGGGAGACGCTGAGCTCGCCGCCGTCGGTCTTGAAGTAATTGCCGTAGCGGGCGGTGACCTCGGCGCCGACGAAGTTCTGGCGGGTGATGATGTTGATGACGCCGGCGGTGGCGTCGGAACCGTAGACGGCGGAGGCGCCGTCCTTCAGCAACTCGACGCGCTCGATGAGGGAGACGGGGATGCGGTTGAGGTCGACGAAGACGGTGCCGCCGGAGCTGATGCCGTTGGGGGCCTGGCGGCGGCCGTCGACGAGGACGAGGGTGTTGTTGGGGCCGAGGAAACGGAGATCGATGGCGGAGGCGCCGCGCACGGCGGTGGTGGTGCCGCCCTCGTTGATGCCGAGGTTGGTGGCCTCGGGGATGTCGCGCATGATGTCGGTGAGGTTGTCCATGCCCGAGAGGTCGATGTCCTCGCGGGTGATGAAGCGGACGGGCGACGGGCCCTCGACATCGGTGCGCTTGATGAGCGAGCCGGTGACCTCGAATTTTTCGAGGACGGTGGTGTCGGGGGCGGAGCCCGGGGCGGCGGTCGAGCCGGACGCGGACGGGGCTACGGCGGCGGGCGCGGCGGAGGCGGTGGGCGAGGGCGCGGGCGCGGTCTGGGCCGACGCCGGGAGGGCGCAGCTCAGCGACGCGACGAGCCCGAGACACGCGGCCGCGCGAGCGGCCGCAGGCAGCGGCTGGTTCATGGCTGGATCAGTTGGGGGACCGGAGGTGTCGCCGGTCGCGGAAGGGGGGCCGCGGCCGGGTTGTGGTGACGAGGTGAATGGACGCGCGCGGTGGAGCAGGCGCAATGCCGAACTCGGGCGCGCGGGGGCGGCGGAGCGGTGGTTCCGGGCGCGGGGTGGACGCGTGCGGGCGTGGGCGTGCGCGGGCGTGGGCGTGCCGCGTCACGGACGGGCGTAAAGTCGAGAGGCGGCGGGGGAGCGCGCGGATCCGGAGAAGCGGCGGCGCTCAGCTCCAGCCGCCGGCGTGGCAGGCGCGGCAGGTGCGGTGCGGGGAACTGGGCAGGAGGGCGCGGCCGCAATTCGTGCATTCGCGCCGGCTGAGGCCCTGTTTGCCCCAGTTGCGGCGGAGGATGGCGAGCGTCTGCTCGGTGGCCTCGCGCCGGAGCAGTTCGGCGTGGGCGAGGTCGGTGAAGGCGGCGGGAAACTTCAGGGCGAGCCAGCGGTAGACGGTGATGATCTTGAGGGTTTCCTCGAGGGTTTCGAGGCCGCCGCCGCGGTCGGTGCGGGCGGGGAAGCGGATGCGTTCGCCGGCGGCGAGGCGCTCCAGCCACTCGGCGAAGAGGCTGCGGAAGAGGTGGTCGTCGAGGTCGATCGGGGTGCAGGCGAGGGCGTAGCGCGTCTCGATGGGAAGCTCGGGGGCGAAGGTGTCGACGAGTTCGGCGGCGGCGAGGACGTCGTCCTGCACCTCGGGGAAAAACGTGCCGCCGGGAAACGTGAGGCGGGTGCGGAAGAACTCCAGAATCGGCGCGAGCCGCGCGAGCTGCAGGTGGTCGGCGATGGCGCGGATGTGCATCGGCGTGGGCGCGGCGGGCAGGCGGTCGGGCGTGGGCACGGCCTGGGGCTCGGCGAGGGCGGCCTCGAGGCGGCGGGCGTCGCGGGTGCTGAAGGCGGCGACCCAGCCGACGGCGCCGGGGCCGCGGCCGGCGCGGCCGGCGATCTGCAGGAGTTCGCCGGGCGCGAGGCGGCGGTTGGTTTCGCCGTCGAATTTGTCGGTCTCGTAGAAGACGACGCGGTCGAGCGGGAGGTTGAGACCGAGGCCGATGGCATCGGTGGCGCAGACGAGGTCGGCCTCGCCCTCGCGGAAGCGGCGGGCCTCGTTGCGGCGGACTTCGGGGGAGAGGCTGCCGTAGATGACGGCGACGCGCTGGCCGCGGGCCTCGAACATGGCCTTGAGCTCGAGCACGAGGGCGCGGGAAAAACCGATCACGGCGGTGCGCGGCGGGACGCGGCGCCAATCGAGCACGCCCTCGAAGGCGAGTTTGCCCTGGCGCTCGAGGAGATTGATTTCGACGGTGTCGCCGCAGAGTTCGCCGAGGCGACGGACGATGGCCTCGGCGGAGGCGGGGCCGGTGACGATGAGGGTATCGGCGGCGACGCCGCAGTAGGCGGCGACCCAGGCCCAGCCGCGGTCGCGGTCGAAGGCGAGCTGCATCTCGTCGAGCACGCAGACGGCGTGGTGCTGGGAAAAATCGGCCATCTCGACGGTGCGCGACGAGTGGGTGGCGGAGACGGCGTCGCGCTCCTCGCCGGTGATCAGCGAACAGGGCGTGCCGAGGTCGGTGAGGCGGTCGCGTTGTTCGAGGGCGAGCAGGCGGAGCGGTCCGAGATACATGCCGCCGGGGGCGGCGGCGAGAGCGTGGATGGCGCGGTGAGTTTTGCCGGAGTTGGTGGGGCCGAGCCAGGCGATCACCTTGCGGCGCAGGGAACGCGCGACGGGGAAACACTGCAGGTAGTCGAGGAAGCCGGGGTTGCGCTCGGCGAGTCCGTCGAGGAGGCAGCGGTCGAGGGCGTGGTTGCAGGCGACGCGAATGCGTTGGAACAGGTCCTGGCGGTCGGTGACGAGCGGGGCGACGGGGGCGAAGGCGCGCGCGATGTCGGCGGCGGCGAGTTTTTCCCAGCCGGGATAGGACGGGGGCTGGGCGACGAGTTTGCGCTCGGCCTCGCGCACGGCGTGGTGGCGGCGCGCGAGCAGATCGGCGGCGACGGCGGCGGGGCCGCGCTCGACGAGGTCGAAGAGGAAGGGCGTGAGCTTGAGCGTGACGGCGGCGAAGACCGGCAGCTCGAGGTCGGGGCGGACGGCGAGGGCTGCGGGGACGTGGACGACGAGTTCGTCGCCGGTTTCCTGATACTGGCCGAAGCGGGGGGCGCGGGCGGGCGGAGGCAGGGCCA
>JBILLY010000448.1:0-4633 GCA_044375835.1 Opitutaceae bacterium | reverse complement strand
GCGAGCTACAACCTCGACGAGTATTACCAGCGGGCGTTGAGCCTGATCGTCTCGGGCCGGGCGCGGGAGGCCTTCGACATCGCGGCCGAGGGCGAGAAGCTGCGCGACCGCTACGGGCGGAACACGTTTGGCCAGAGCCTGCTTTTGGCCCGCCGCCTGGTCGAGGCCGGGACGCGCGTGGTCGAGGTGATCTGGCCCAAGGTGGCCAACTCCGACCAGCACTCGTGGGATCACCATGTGGGCCTGACGGAGCGCATGAAGTCGAAGTCCGGCCCGATGCTCGACCAGGGGTTGAGCGCGCTCTTCGAGGATCTCGACCAACGCGGCCTGCTGGACGAAACGCTGGTGGTGGCGCTCGGCGAGTTCGGCCGCAGCCCGGAGCGCGGCGTGAGCACGTCGGGCAACAACAACAGCGCCGACGGACGCGACCACTGGCCGTATTGCTACACGAGCATCATCGCCGGCGCGGGCATCAAGCGCGGCTACGTGCACGGCGAATCGGACAAGACGGCGTCGAGCCCGGCCAAGGATCCGGTGCATCCGACGGAGCTGCTCGCGACGATCTACCACGCCTTCGGGATCGATCCCGAGACGATCGTCTACAACCACCTCAACCAACCGCGCGAACTCGTGAAGGCGAAGGCGGTAACGAAGCTCTTTGCGTAGGCTTTGGGGTCGAGTGTGCCCGGAGAAAATCTCGGGCACGGGTATTGCCCGGGGCAGGTAGGGCGAGGCGTCTCCGCCGCGCTGTGCCGCCCTTGAGCCGCGACGGCTCGGCGGGGACGCCTCGCCCCATCCGGTGGTTTGGGCAGGAAACGCGAGGTCCTGAAATGGCTCCGGGCGCGTGGCGGCGGATCAGGGCTTCGCCGCGGCCGGCACGGACGCTTGGAGTGCGCGAATCTGTTTTTCCAAATCCGCGGCGCGCCGCTCGGCGTCGGCGAGCGGCGGACCGGGTTTGCCCGGGCGCTTGTGGCCGATGGCGGAGAGCCAGGCGTCGCGGAGCAGACCGGAGCGAGTCCGGACGAGTTTCAGGATTTCGGCGCCGGCCGGGACGCCGGAGAACGCGTCGGCAGCCTCGAAGGTGTCGGGCAAATCCGCGGCGCCGAGGTGGCGCAGGAGCGTGCGGGCCATGATCCAGTGCCCGCGGTCGTCGGGGTGCACACCGTCGCGCGCGAAGGTGAAGGCCGGGTCGCGGGCGCGTTGCGCGGCGAGTTCGCGGGCCATTGCGGTGTGGATGTCGGCGACGTCCCAACCGTCGGCGCGGCGGGCGACGAGCCAGGCGGCGTAGCGTTCGAGCACGGCGGCGTAGGTGGGGGCGTTGCCCTTCACGTCGACGTAGACGGGCGGGGTGAGGTGGACGAGCTTGGCGCCGGCGGCGAGGACGGCGCTGCGGAGGCGGACGATACCGTCGTAGTAGGCGCGGGCGCGGGCCTCGTCGTAGGGGAGGTAGATGCCGTCGTTCATGCCGTAGCAGGCGAAGACGAGGTCGGGCTTGAGCCGGGCGAGCACGCGTTCGAGGCGCTCGTGGAGGTCGGGCCGGGGAAAAGCGCCGGAAGCGTGGTTGGGCTCCGAGAGGCCGGAGACGGTTTCGCTGGAGAGCCCGACGTTGATGAACTCGGGCGCCGACGCCGGGTAGCGGGTGCGGAAGTAGGTTTCGACGCAGACGGTGTAGAAGCCGCCCTGCGTGATGCTGTCGCCGAGGAAGACGACGCGTTTGACCGCGGGTGGCAGCGCGGCGAGCGCGGGAGCGGCGGGGAGGAGCGAAGGCAGGGCGAGGGCGGCGAACGCGAGGAGGCCGAGCAACCGGCGGGGCAGGGGGCGCATGGGGAGAGAAGAAACGGAGACGGGCACCGCGGTCGAATCCGTTTCGCGTCGAGCGGCACGCGGAGCTTCCCGGACGGGGCGCGGAGGGGTTGCGGTGCCAACCGGCCGAGCGGCGTAAAAGCGCGGCCGATCGGCGGAAATACGCTCGGAATTCGGCGCGGCGGCGGCAGGTTGGCGGCGTCCGGGCGACCACGTCGCCCCGGATGCCTTATGACGATGCCGATGCTGCGTGGGTGTTTTTTCCGGGTGCTGGTGGGCGTGGCGACGGTCGCCGCGGTGGCGGGCGCGCGGGCGGCGGAGGCGCCGGTGCGCCGCGAGTGGACGATCGCCGGCACGGCGCGCGAAGGCTTGGTTTACGTGCCGGCCGGAGCGAAGGCGCAGCCGACGCCGGTGGTGTTCGTGTTTCACGGCCATGGCGGCACGATGCGCAACGCCGCGCGCACCTTCGCGCTGCACACGCATTGGCCGGAGGCGATCGTGGTCTACCTGCAGGGCCTGAACACGCCGGGCCGGCTGACCGATCCGGAGGGCAAGAAGCCCGGTTGGCAGAATGCGCCCGGGCTGCACGGCGACCGCGACCTCAAGCTGTTCGACGCGGTGCTGGCGGGCTTGCGCGCGGAGTGCCGGGTCGACGACGCGCGCATCTACTCCACCGGCCATTCCAACGGCGGCGGTTTTACCTATCTGCTGTGGGCGGCGCGCGGCGACGTGTTGGCCGCGGTGGCGCCGTCGGCGTCGGCGGCCAACGCCGTGCGCACGCAGTTGAAACCGAAGCCGGTGCTGCACTTGGCGGGTCGCAAGGACGCGCTGGTGAAGTTCGAGTGGCAGGAGGCGACGATGGCGCAACTGCGCCGACTCAACGGCTGCGGCGAAGGTCAACCGTGGGCGAAGGATTGCACGCTCTACCCCTCGCGGCAGGGCACGCCGGTGATCACGTTGATCCATGACGGAGCGCACAATTTCCCGAAGGAAGGGCCGGCGCTGATCGCGACCTTTTTCAAGGAGCAGCGGCGTCCGTAGCGCGGGACCGGGCGCGCGGCCGGCGCGCGGTGGCGGGGAAATTCGTCGCGGACGGGCGGCGGCGATTTTATGCACCGAGTATTTACTTGAGGCGGCCGGTGCGAGTTCTTGTGCTCGGCGACGGTCGTTTCGTCGGACACTCCGGCGATTCGCACCTCCTACCCAACACCCCTGTAACCCCGGTTGCGCTGCCCCCGGCCGGATTCGCTGGTCACCGGTTTTACCGGCGCGAGCGGAGTCCGGCGGAGCGGTTGCCGGCCGGGCCAGCCCCGACCTCCATGAACTCCCCCCTGATTCTCCGCGGCTCCCGCCGCTGGTTCGCCGCCGTGTTGGCCACGTGCGTGTTGGCCGCCGGAATGTTCGCCCAGACGGCGGCCACCGGCACGATCGAAGGCCGTGTTTTCGATCCGCGGCGCGGCGAATACGTCGAGCGCGCGCGGGTGACCGTGGAAGGCACGGCCCTGGAAGTGTTCACCGACGTGACGGGCTCCTACCGGCTGGACCGGGTGCCCGCGGGCACGGCGAAAGTGACGTTCTTCTACACCGGGCGCGGCGTGCACACGGAGACGGTGGCGGTGGCGGCCGGGCAGACGGTGCAGCGCGACGTGACGTTCGCCAGCGGCCCGCGCACCGATGCCAAGGATTCCGTGGTGAAACTGGAGGCCTTTACCGTCGCGACCTCCAAAGAGATGGACGGCGCGGCGATCGCGATCAACGAGCAGCGATTCGCGCGCAACATCATGCAGGTCGTCTCGGCGGACGAGTTCGGGACCATCGCGGACGGTTCGATCGGCGAGTTCATGAAGTTTTTGCCCGGCATCACGAGCGATTACACCGGCGGCGACGCGCGGCGTTTCTCGATCAACGGCGTGCCCGAGGACAACGTGCCGATCTCGATGGGCGGATTCGAGATGGCGAGCGCCGCGGGCGCCGGCACGCGCCGGGCGGTCGAGCTCGACCAGGTGTCGATCAACAACATCGCGCGCATCGAAATCAACCGCGCGCCCACGCCGGAGTCGCCGGGCATGGCGCTGGCGGGCACGGTGAATTTCGTGCCGCGCAGCGCGTTCGAGCGCAGCCGCCCCTCCTACAGCTACAACGTGCAGTGGATGTTCAAGGACGCGGAGCGCGCCTTCCACAAGACGCCGGGCCCGCGCTGGGGCGAGTATTCCCGCAAGGTGCAGCCGGGCTTCGACCTCTCGGCGATCGTGCCGGTGAACAAGGTTTTCGGATTCAGCCTGTCCGCCGGCCACTCGATCCAATACACGCCGCAGCCCGCGGCGGGCATGACGTGGCGCGGGGCCTCGACGGTCACCAACCAGTTGGCCACGGCGGTGCCGACCGGCACGGGCACCTGGTTTCCCGACACGACGCAGCCCTACGCGACGACCTTCAATTGGCGCGACAGCGGCAAGCACACGACGCGGCATTCGTTTTCCACCACGGTCGACTGGAAGCCGGCGCGCTACGATCGCCTGTCCTTTGGTTTCCAATACGGCATGCTGAAGGAGAATTTCGCGACGCGCACGCAGACCTTCACGATCAACCGCGTGGCGCCCGGCAACTGGAGCCAGACGCACACCTGGGGCATGGCCAGCACGTGGCCGACGACGGGCGCCGCGACCAACGCCGGCCAGATCACCATCTCCAACGGCGGGCGCATCCGCCCCGGCCGCACCGTCGCCCCGTCGCTCCGCTGGATCCACGACGGCCCGACCTGGAAGTCCGACGCCGGCGTCTCGTTCGGCACGTCGCGCATCCACTACCAGGATATCGATCTCGGCGCCTT